>DALZNT010000059.1:0-22380 GCA_032005505.1 Clostridium sp.
GTTCGGATGTCCTTACGACAAAAAGAAAAGTGGAATCCAAAGAGACATGCAATACCTGAAGTAAGAAATATGAATTTTAAGGATAGAGTTGAACTTATAAATAAAAATCCAAACTATGGAGAAATTGTATGTAGATGTGAAGAAATTAGTAGAGGTGAAATAATAGATGCCATAAAATCTCCAATTCCAGTAACCACTATAGACGGTGTAAAGCGAAGAGTAAGACCGGGGATGGGACGATGTCAAGGTGGTTTTTGTACACCTAATGTGTTGAAAATAATTGAAGAAGTCACAGGACAAGATATTACAGACATTAGTAAAAAAGGAATGGATTCAAAGTTGTTGGTAGAAGAGGTTCAACATGTGTATATAGACAAAAATCAAGGGGAGTTATTTCAAAGGGAAAATAAAATGAATGAGGTACGAATTGATAATAAAGGTGGTGATGTTCGTGCTTAATGAAGCGAATATTTTTGATGCCGTAGTTATTGGAGGAGGACCAGGGGGATTGGCCGCAGCAGTTGCTTCAGAAAAATCAGGACTTAAGACTTTAATAGTTGAAAGAGAAGAAAGACTAGGTGGAATATTAAAACAGTGTATTCATGATGGATTTGGATTAATAACCTTCAAAAAAATGTTAAGTGGCCCAGAATATGCAGAGGAATATGTAAAGCTAGTAAAAGATAGGGATATTACTATATATACTAAAACTTTTGTAATTAAATCTAAAAAAAATGACGACATATTCACTTTAACACTTAGTAATGATAATGAAGGAGTATTTAATATAAGAAGTAGATCTCTGGTATTAGCAACTGGTTGTAGAGAGAGAACTGCTAAACAAGTTTTCATTGGTGGGACTAGACCAGCAGGTGTATATACGGCAGGCACAGCACAACACTTTACAAATATTGAAGGATATTTACCATGTAAAAAATGTGTAATTTTAGGAAGTGGTGATATTGGACTCATTATGGCAAGAAGATTAACATTAGAGGGAGCAAAGGTACTTGGAGTTTATGAAGCTAAAAATACTCCTTCGGGGTTGAGTAGAAATATAGTTCAGTGCTTAGATGATTTTTCTATTCCATTATATCTAGCGCATACAGTTACAAAAATTTTTGGGGATTATAGATTAGAAGCTGTGGAGATAAGCAAAGTAGATGAAAATATGAAACCTATAGCAGGAACTGAAGAAATAATAAAGTGTGACGGACTTATTTTATCGGTAGGATTAATACCAGAAAATGAGATAGCAGAAAGCTTAGGTGTAAATATTGATCCAAATACAAAAGGACCTATAGTAGACCAAGATTTTATGACTAGTGTGAATGGGATTTTTTCTTGTGGTAATGCCCTTCATGTAAATGATCTTGTAGATTATGTGTCGGAAAGTGGGCGACTTACAGGAGAAAATATATTTAACTATATAAATGAATATACTGGAGGACGTTTCATTCCCATTGAGTATAAAAATGAAGCCTTTGCTTATGTGGTACCTCAAAAGATAAATTTATCTACAAATAATAGGAAAGCTATACTCTATTTTAGAAGCAGGGAGATTAAGAAGAATATTAAAGTGTCACTTTTGGTGGATGGTAAACCTATCAAAGAAAAGATATATTTAAATTTAAGACCACCTGAGATGGAGAGGATGGAGTTAAATTTAGAGAATCTTAATCTTAGTGACAGTTCAAAAATTACCTTGGTTATGGGGGAATGAAGATGGAGGTTAAAAGAATCACTTGTATAGTATGTCCTAATAGTTGTCAACTAAATATAACTAAAGAGGCTGGAGAATATAAAATTCAAGGGAATTTATGTTCAAGAGGTTTGGACTTTGGGATGTCTGAAATGACTAATCCTAGAAGAACGGTATGCTCCACAGTTAAGACTATTTTTAAGGAGGTACCTCGTCTATCAGTTAGAACTAATGGAGAAATTTCAAAAGACGATATATGGAAAGTTATGAATGAGCTAAGTAAGGTTGTAATAGAAAAACCAGTGTCAATCAATGATATTATTATAAAGAATATCATTGATTCAGGAATAGATGTGATAGCTACTACTAACCTAAAGGAATCATTAAACTGGAGGCAGAAAAATGGCTAGTAGATATGTATTATCAATAGATTGTGGTACACAGAGCATAAGGGCCTTAGTATTTGATGAGCAAGGTAATATAATAGTCATGGATAAGATTGAGTTTAGACCATACTACTCAGAAAAACCAGGTTGGGCAGAACAAGATCCACAAGTATGGTGGGAAGGTTTATGCACGGTTTGTAAGGTAGTGAAGGCTAAAAGTAGTGATATTTGGGATAAAATTTTAGGAGTCACAGTAACTACTCAAAGAGACACTGGTATATGTGTAGATAAGTATGGAAATCCAGTTAGACCAGCAATAATATGGCTTGATCAACGTATGGCTGAATGTATTAAGCCTGTAAGTAGGAGATATAGACTGATGTTTGCTGTAACTGGAATGAGAAGGGCCAGTAGAGTTTCAAGGAAAAAATCTAAGTCCAATTGGATTAAAGAAAATCAACCTGAAATTTGGGAGAAAACATATAAATACTTATTGTTATCAGGTTTTTTAAATTATAAGTTAACTGATAAATTTATTGATTCAGTGGCATCTCAAATAGGGCATATACCCTTTAATTATAAAAAAAGGACGTGGCCAGAGAAAAATGTAGATTATAGATGGGAACTCTTTGGAATTGATGCAGAAAAGCTACCTGAATTATTAGAGCCAGGACAAGTTCTTGGGAGAATAACTGAGAAGGCTGCAGAGGAAACTGGAATACTAGAGGGACTACCAGTAATAGCTTCAGGATCAGATAAGGGATGTGAAACCTTAGGCGTAGGCTGCAAAAACCTAGAGTATGTGAACTTAAGCTTTGGAACTACAGCAACTGTTCAAACAATGGCAGATAAATACTTTGAACCTATAAGATTTATGCCAGCTTATCCTGCTTGTATATCTGGATACTTTAATCCAGAGTTTGAAATTTTCAGAGGCTATTGGATGATTAGTTGGTTTAAAAGGGAGTTTGCTCACAAAGAGGCCAAAGAAGCTAGTGAAAAAGGTGTTTTTCCAGAGGAAATATTAAATGAAAGGCTGGAGGAAATTCCACCTGGTTCTCATGGGCTAATGCTTCAGCCATACTGGGGACCAGGGCTAAAACTTCCCACTGCTAAAGGCGCAATTATAGGGTTTGGAGATGTTCATACAAGAATACACATATATAGAGCCATTATTGAAGGAATTAATTATGGACTTAGGGATGGTATTGAGATGATTGAAAAGAAATCTGGAGTTAAGGTTAAATTTGCAATGGTTTCAGGAGGAGGTTCTCAAAGTGAGGCTATATGTCAAATTACTGCGGATATGTTAGATAGGCCTGTATACAAGGGGAAAACTCATGAAACATCTGGACTTGGAGCAGCTATGGTTGTCTTTGTATCCCTAGGAATATATAAAGATTATAAAGATGCTATTGATAATATGGTTAATTATGAAAAGATATATGAACCACAAAAAGAAAATGCTGATATATACTCTAAGCTATTTAGAAGAGTATATAAAAATATTTATCCTAGGCTTAAAGTGTTGTATACAGAGATTCAGCAAATTACTAATTATCCTAATATATAGAATAATATGAGTAATTTTTTATTATCCGAAAATAAGTCTCAAATGAATTAAGTAAGGGAGATAAGATTATGAGTAATGAGAATGAACAATTCACACCTAATTGGTGCAAGGAAGCTCCACCAGCGGGATCCTATAGGTCAATATTTAAATGGGGGGATCCTAATGAATTTAAACATCCTAATCCAAGGCTATATGCACTTATGAAGAAGACCTTTAATATGACAGACGAGGATTTTAAAAAACCTCAAAAGCAAGGGCTAGACAGAGTAAAGTATGATTCAAATATCAAGCTATCATTAATTCAAATTGCTAAGTTTAAGGAAATAGTTGGTGAGGAAAATGTAAAAGAAGATGAATATTCTAGGCTTCAAATAGCCTATGGAAAAACTATGATGGATTTGATGAGACTAAGAGAAGGTATTGTTGAAAATATACCAGATATAGTAATTCATCCTAGGAGTAAAGAGGATATTGAAAGGATAGTTAAATATTGTAATGATGAATTAATTCCTGTTTATGTCTATGGAGGAGGTTCATCTGTTACTAGAGGTGTTGAATGTGTTAATGGCGGAATATCTTTAGATATGAGAGTACACATGAATAAAGTTGTTAGGTTTAATGAGATAAATCACACTATTACGGTAGAGGCTGGGATGTCCGGACCACAGCTAGAAAAAGCTTTAAATAGTGCAAAGGAGCTATTTGGAGCTAAAAGAGCTTATACTTGTGGTCACTTCCCTCAATCATTTGAATACTCTTGCGTAGGTGGATGGGTTGTTACTAGAGGAGCAGGTCAAAATTCTACTTATTTTGGGAAGATTGAGGATATGGTAATTTGCCAGGAGTATGTGACACCAGTTGGGAATATTGTAACTGAAGAATATCCTGCCAATGCTACGGGTCCTTCCATTGATGAAATTATGATGGGAAGTGAAGGTGCATTTGGAATATTAACTTCGGTAACTTTAAAAATATTTAAATATATGCCGGAAAATCAACGAAGGTTTAGCTATATTTTTAAAACCTGGGAAGATGGGATGAATGCAGCAAGAGAAATCATGCAGGGACAATTTGGCTTTCCATCGGTGTTTAGATTATCTGACCCAGAGGAAACTGATGTGGCACTAAAGCTTTATGGTGTAGAGGGAACTCCAATTGATAAATTAATGAAGATAAAAGGAATGAAGCCGGGAGAAAGATGCTTATTTTTGGGATTTACTGATGGAGAATCATCATTTACAAAGGTGGTTAGAAAAAGAGTTCACCAGATATGTAAGTCCTATGGAGCTATGTCATCAACAGGCTATGTAACTAAATCATGGGAGAAGGGAAGATTTAGAGATCCATACCTAAGAGAAGATTTGCAGGACTACGGAGTTATGACAGATACACTGGAATGTTCAGTAACCTGGGATACTATGAAGAAAGTACATGAAGGTGTTAGGGCATATTGCAAGAGTAGACCAAATACAATCTGTATGACTCATATGTCTCACGTATATCCTCAAGGAGCTAATCTATATTTTATATTTATAGCTAAAATTAATAAAATAGATGATTACCTAGATTACCAATATGGTATTTTAGATAATATACAAAAGTATGGTGCGTCTATGAGTCATCATCACGGTATTGGAAAGATGACAGCACCATGGCTTGAGGGTCAAATAGGCAAAAATCAAATGGAAGTATATAAGGTTTTAAAAAGTCACTTTGATCCTAACAATATAATGAATCCAGGAGGAACTCTGGGATTAGATATGAAAGAGGAAGAGAAGAGGTTTATTAGAAAAGTATCACCATAATTAAGAATAAAATAATTAGTGATTAATCGAGCCTCAAATATTGATGGCTTTAGATTAATAGTATTTAATTAGAGATATGAATTGAGAAAATAGATTAGGAATTTTAGGTGTATTAGCACTCGTTACAGAAGATAGGAATGAGGATGAGGTTGTTTTAGAAATTATAGAGTTATGTGATTATCTAAAAGGACAAAAAGGGTTTGGAATCTTTGCGATGACTAAGGTTCAAAGAGTTATTTTTGCAATATCACTTTTTGTATCTTCTTATATGGATGGTGTAGCTAACAATTATGTGAATACATCTTTAGCTACTAGTATTACTAACATTATCATAGCGCAACAAACTGCTATGATTGTGGCGGCTTCATCAGCGGCAGCAGCCTCAAGTGCATCTAGTAGTTAATAAAATTTAAGTTATATAAGAGATTAGAAGGCGTAAGCTTACTAATCTCTTTTCTATTTATTTTTATTCTTATACTTTTTGAGATAAAGAGCATAATATTCCTAAGGAGATGAATAGAATGAATGGAAATGTTGAGCTTTTAAACTATATATATCAAAATTCTCAGATGGGGGTTGAGACAATAAATCAATTACTTGGAATTACAGAAGATGTAAATTTCAAAAAGCATCTTCATTTAGAGCTTGAGGAGTATGAGGCTATAAATGGTAATGCCAAGGAAATATTAAATAAGCATAATTATGATGAAAAGGGTATCGGAACCTTAAATAAAATTACTACTTATTTAATGATAAACATAAAAACATTAACTAATAAAACCACTTCGCACATTGCAGAGATGATGATAATAGGAAGTAATATGGGAATCATAGAAGCTATTAAGGATATAAGAAAATATGAAGGTGAGGCAGAGAAAGACATATTAAATTTGATGAAAAAGTTATTGAAGTTTGAAGAGGAAAATGTTAAACAATTAAAAGAATTTTTATAGAAAGACGATAATTTAAAGAAGAATATGCTAAGCTATAGAATAATTGATTTAAGATGAGAAATAATATTAGAGAAGTGAAAAATAGATATTAAGGTAAGGTGAAGACTAATGGGCAAAGAGAATAAAATGAAAAGCACACACAACAATAAGAAAAATGACGGTAAATTTCATTCTAAGCATATAAAACATGATCCACAAGCTGAAAGTGCTAGAGCTGTATTTGGTTTAAATACTACAGAATTTGAAAATAAAAAATAGTATTAAATTTGGAGAAAGGCTAGTAAAAAGAGAAATTCTTTACTAGCCTTGATTTATGAGAAAAAATCATAAATTAAGAGTATAAAATTATATATAACTTATGGTAAAAAATGTTATAATATTCATAAAGTAATTAAAGTGATGTTTTTTATGAAAAAAAATCAAAAAATACTCTTTATATAAATAAGAAATGATGATAAAATAGTAATTCAATCAAAATTCCGAATGATTTTTTAGTTAGGTTAAAGATTGATTGAATTATATTGAATACATTGGCAATTCAAAGAAGTTATGTGCTAAGTATATTTTAAGATATAGAAGGAGATGTATTAAATGAAATTATTTATTGATACTGCGAATATTGATGAGATTCGTGAAGCTAACGAAATGGGAGTTATATGTGGAGTTACTACAAACCCATCTCTTATTGCAAAAGAGGGAAGAGATTTCTGGGAAACTATTAAAACTATCACAACAATAGTTGATGGTCCTATAAGTGGAGAAGTTATAAGTGATGATGCTGAGGGTATGATAAAGGAAGGAAGAGAAATAGCTAAGTTCCATGAGAATATGGTTGTTAAAATTCCTATGACTGGTGAAGGCTTAAAGGCTGTTAAGGTTCTATCAAAAGAAGGAATAAAGACAAATGTTACTTTAGTCTTTACAGTAGCACAAGCTATTTTAGCAGCAAATGCAGGAGCAAGTTATGTTAGTCCATTCTTAGGAAGATTAGATGATATATCTACTACTGGTATGGATTTAATAAGAAACATATCTCAAGTATTTATGATACAAGGAATAGAAACAGAAATAATTTCTGCTAGTATAAGAAGTACACTTCATGCTACAGAGGCAGCAGCAGCAGGTTCACATATTGCTACTGTTCCTTATAAAGTAATTATGCAAATGCTTAAGCATCCACTAACTGATGCTGGTATTGCAAGATTTAAAAAGGATTGGGAAGAAGCTTTTAATAAATAAAATTATTATAAGTTTTAATATGGATATATTAGTGCATTTTAAAAAAATACGATAATTAAAATAAAAAAATACCATAAAGTCAATTTTGACTTTATGGTATTTTGTGCATTAATATACTTTTAAAGTTTATAAAACAGATATAGGGAGTGTTTATTACCTTATAGTATTAAAAATGCATCATATGTAGTTTAACTAGGCTAGAAGGTGTTCAAGTAAAATTTTAGTACCCATAAGTATTAAAATTACGCCACCTGCTAGCTCAGCTTTTGATTTAAATTTAGTTCCAAATATATTACCAATCTTTACACCAATCATAGATAGCACAAAAGTTACAATACCAATGAATGAAACGGCTGGTACAATATCTACGTTTAAAAATGCAAATGTAACACCTACAGCTAAAGCATCGATGCTTGTGGCAATAGCTAAAACTGACATGTTTTTAAAACTTAACTCTTCATGTGAATCATCACAAGCAATTTCGCGTTCAGGTTCCTTTTCTAAGGATTCTTTTATCATATTAATTCCAATTATTCCAAGCAATATGAATGCAATCCAATGGTCGTAGGCTGTAATCTTATTTTGGAATTGAACTCCTAAAAAATATCCTAGTAAAGGCATTCCACCTTGGAATATTCCAAAATATAGACCAACAATAAGGGCATTTTTAAAATATAGTTTTTTCATGCATAAACCTTTGCAAATAGATACAGCAAAGGCATCCATAGACAGACCCACTGCAATAATAAATAATTCAAGTAAATTCATAGTAATTCTCCTTATACATTAATGAAATAAAAAAATGAGACTTATCTGCGCAACAAAACGCAGATAAGTCTCATTATTTAAAATAAAGCCAGATACGAATATCAGAATGTTGACTTTATTACACTTCGTGCTAACTACTCCCTTATCTAATAATAATTTTACACTATATACATAGTTTTGTCAATTGTAGGAAATCGATACTGGAAAATGCAAACCATAAAAAACCGACTATATAAAATGAAATTATTATATGGTATAATATACAAAAGATTCTAAGTAATGGATATGGGAGGGATTTTATGAAAAGTGGAACAGTAAGAGTTATAGAAAATTTTCCAATGAGAAGACTTAAAAGATTGAGAAGCTTGAGAATATATTTACCACCAGATTATGAAAGGAATAAAAATAGGTATCCAGTTATATATATGCATGATGGTCAGAATTTGTTTGATGAGGATACTTCAACTTTCGGAGATATTTGGAATGTACAAAATGTTTTAGATGGATTATATAATGAAGGTAAGAATAATGGAATTATTGTTGTTGGAATTGATAGTGATTCTAATTTGAGATTTCTAGAGTATTCTCCATGGAAGAATAAGAGTATGGAAGAGTCCATGCCTAATGTAGAATTAACGCATTTACCTGGTGGTGGTGGTTTTAGATATATAGATTACATTGTAAATGAATTGAAACCGTATATTGATAAGAATTTTAGAACACTTATCGATAGAGACAATACAGCTATATGTGGAAGTTCCATGGGTGGATTTATATCTTTGGCAGCAGGGATAAAATATCAAGAGGTATTCTCTAAGGTAGCAGCTCTTTCTTCAGCAAGTTTTTTTGCGGAGAAAGAACTAAGGAATTTAATAGTGGATACAGGAAGAAAGCTTCCTATGAAAATATATATGGATGTAGGGACAAGAGAGACTAGTAATCCAGAAGTAACTGAATTTCCAGAAATATATATTAGATCAAATAAAGCTATATATAAAACTTTTAAAGATATTGGATTTAATGATGATGAGGTTAAGTTCAAAGTAGTAGAGGGAGCAATTCATAACGAAAGAGAATGGGCAAAGAGGTTCCCTGATATTATAGAATGGCTATTTGATATAAGTAATTATTAGTTAATTAAATTAACTGAAATTGAAGGAATTATACTAAAAAGTGTGGTAAGTGTTAGGTGGATAATAATTATGACATACCTTGTAAAGTTTTTATCCAGTAAATAGACTTAGTAGAAAAAATATCAATTATTGCAAGAACAAATGCGGTGATTTATAATTAGTTAGTAATAATATTAAAATAAAAAAAACCTTATAAACAGGAATGTAATAAGGTATGAAATGAAACTTATGTTTCATTTCATGCCTTTTACTAATTAAATGAAAATTACATAAACAAAAGATTAAAACTATGTAATCTTTGAATATATAGTTTAGAAGTACATTAGAAGAAGTGGGGGAGATTAATAATGGAATTTGATATTGCTGTAATTAATGGAGATGGTATAGGGCCTGAGATTGCTACAGAGGCAGTAAAGGTTTTAAAGAAGGTAGAAACTGTATTCGGTCACAAATTTAACTTTCATCAGGTTATAGGTGCAGGCGAAGCGGTAGATAAGGTTGGAAGTCCACTACCAGAGGAAACAATTGAAGTTTGCCAGAAGTGCAGAGGAACTTTAGTTGGAAATGTTGGAGGAAGTAAGTGGAAGAATCATCCTCTTGAATTGAATCCTGTGAGAGCTGTGCTTAACCTTAGAAAGAAGTTAGATGCGAATATTAATTTAAGACCAATATATTTAAGTAAAGAGTTATTTGAACTATCACCTTTAAAGGAAAAAGTATTAAAGAACGGTATAGATGTAATAATGGTAAGAGACATTATGGGAGGAATGATTTGTTCTAAAAGATTAACAGACGACGGTTTTTATGGCAGAGAAGCTAGTGATATAGAATATTATAATGAATCAATAGTTAGAAATATGGCAAAAATGGGATTTGAACTTGCTATGAAGAGAAGAAAAAGACTTGCTAGTCTTGATAAAGCAAATGTTTTAGCTAGCTCTAAATTATGGAGAACAGTTGTAAATGAAGTTGCTAAGCAGTATCCAGATGTTGAACTAGAACATTATCTTATCGATAATGCTGCTATGGAGGTTATAAAGGATCCAAGTCATTTTGATGTAATTATAGCTTCAAATATATTTGGAGATATAATGGCAGATGAGATAAGTCAAATAACAGGTGTAGCAGATATGTTAGGATCGGCTGAAATTAGCACTGATGGAGTTGGTATATATACACCAAATCAACTACATAATCCAAATGAAAATATAATAGGTAAGAATATAGCAAATCCTATAGGAATGATTTCTTCAGCAGCATTAATGCTTAGGCATTCATTAGGTCTTGAGAAAGAAGCTACAGCTGTAGAAAGTGCTGTAAAAAGAGTTATTAAGAAGGGATATTCAACTGAGGATATTTACTTTGAAGGTAAGAATTTAGTAGGTACAAAGGAAATGGGAGACTTAATAGTAGCAGAAATAATCATGTAAAATATAATTTAATTGTATTTCCAACAAAAATTTGATGCTATTTTAAAGATAAACCTGTATAATGTTTAAAAGAGGCAAAGTAATATGTGTAATTATATTATTTCATATATGTCTAGGTCTCTTTTTATTTTGGGTAATATTAGCAATGATATAAATATTAAAGTTACAAAGGAGAAAATATGTTATTTGAAAATTTAAATATAATAAAACCAATACAGAAGGCATTAAAGGATGAGGGGTATGAAAATCCAACACCAATTCAAGAAAAGGCAATACCACCAGTATTGGATGGAAAAGATTTATTAGGATGTGCTCAAACTGGAACTGGTAAAACAGCAGCGTTTGCCTTACCAATTCTGCAAAATATCTTTAGGGATAAAGATAATAATAAAGGTGTAAAAGGACAAAGATACGTAAGTGCTGTTGTTTTAGCGCCAACTAGAGAGCTAGCAATTCAAATTGGAGATAGTTTTAAAGCCTATTCATGTTATATGAATATTAAGACTACAGTGATTTTTGGTGGCGTAGGTCAAGCACCACAGGTTAAAGCTCTAAATGATGGTGTGGATATATTAGTTGCAACTCCAGGAAGACTTCTAGATCTTTTAAATCAGAAACATGCGAACTTAAAAGAAGTTAAATATTTTGTTTTAGATGAAGCGGATAGAATGCTTGATATGGGAATGATTCAAGATGTTAAAAAGATAATTTCTCATATGCCAAAAGAAAGACAGAACATGATGTTCTCAGCAACAATGCCTAGAGAGATTACTGCATTAGTCAATTCTATTTTAAAAAGCCCAGTGAAAATAGAGGTAGCTCCAGTATCATCTACAGTGGATATTATAACTCAAGGAGTATATTTTGTAGATAAAAAGAATAAAAAGAATCTTCTTTTAGAAGTTTTAAAAAACGAAGATATTAATTCAGTTTTAGTATTTTCAAGAACGAAGCATGGGGCAAACAAAATTAAAGCCGATCTTAATAAAGCTGGAATAGATGCTGAAGCAATTCATGGTAATAGGTCACAAACTGCAAGACAGAAGGCCTTAAATGAATTTAAATCAGGAGCTATAAGAGTTTTAGTAGCTACAGATATTGCAGCTAGGGGTATAGATGTAGACGAGCTAGCTTATGTAATAAATTATGATTTTCCAGATGTACCAGAGACTTATGTTCATAGAATAGGACGTACTGGAAGAGCTGGATTTAAAGGATTTGCATATTCATTCTGCGATATTGAAGAAAGAGCCATGTTCCAAGATATTGAGAAATTAATAGGAAAGAAAATACCTACCATTGAAGAAAATCCATATCCAGCGATGAACTTTACTATGCCTGAAAAGAATAGTGGTAATAGTAGAAATAAAAATGCTGGAACCAAAGGCAAGAGTGAGGACGATAAAAAAGATGGGTTACCGAAAAAGTTAAATCAAAGTGGTAATGCTATTAATAAAGCTAAGAAGAAGTGGAGCAATGGAAGTAGCTCGGCTAATGGAAAAAGCAACTGGAATAGTAAAAATGGAAGCAGAAAGAAGAAGTAGTTTAATCTAATAATACATTGTTTATTTTTTAACTATTAACAAAGTATTAAAAGAATAAAATTTGGTTTAATTAGTTATATTATGTCGAATATAGCTTGTATTATACATTAAATGTGATATAATGGTTAAGAAAAAAGATGACAGGGGGACTTACCAAAATGAAAAAAGTATCAAGTATAATATTAGCAGTTTCTTTAGCAACAGTTGCACTAGTTGGATGTGGAAGTAAAGCAAAAGCTTACACTGCAACAACAGCAGGATTTGGTGGAGACGTAACAGTTGAAGTTAAAGTTTCAGAAGATGGAAAAGTTGAAGAAATAGCTGTAGATGCAGCTAGCGAAACACCAGCTATAGGTGGAGAAGCAGCAAAAACTATTGCTGATGCAATCGTTACAGAACAAAGCTTAACAGTTGATACAGTAACTGGTGCTACAGTTACTAGCGAAGCAGTTATAAAAGCTGTAGGCGATGCGTTAACTGAAGCTGGAGTAGAATTAAACTAGTTAATTACTTAGTAGAATCTCTATTTTAACACTAACACCCATTTTATATCAAATAAAATGGGTGTTATTTTGCGACAATTTCTACTTTCAGCTGGAGTATTGACAGACTATGTACAATTTGTTAATCTAGATGGGTACGAAAAATTTAAATGATCGAGGAGATATTTATGGAAAATACAAAAGTTAAGATTGTAGTTGCAGATCCATCAGCAATAGGCTTATTTGGACTAGCAATGGTAACATTAGTGGCATCATCTCAAAAATTAGGCCTTACTTCAGGTATTTCATTAGTTTTACCTTGGGCAATATTCTTAGGTGCATCAGCACAGTTAGTTGCCTGCATTAATGATTTCAAGCATAATAATACATTTGGAGCAACAGCCTTTGGTGCTTATGCATTCTTCTGGTATGCAATAGGATTTACATGGCTTATACAAAATGGTGTATTTGGTGCAGCTTTAGCAGAAATGGTAGATATAAATCAATTAGCAGTAGCTTATTTAGGATATTTAATATTTACTATTTTCATGACTATAGGGGCAATGGAAACTCATAAGGTTCTATTTACAATATTTGTACTTATAGATTTCTTATTCTTAGGTTTAACATTAAGCACTTTTGGAATCATGGAACACACAATGCACTTAGTTGCAGCTTATGCGGAATTAGCTATAGCTATAGTTTCTTTCTATGGTTCAGCAGCTGCAGTATTAAATACTCATTTCGAAAGAGTATTTTTACCAGTAGGAAAACCTTTTGGAATATTTAAGAAATAAATCATCATGAATATAACTACTTAGTGGATAGTTTTAAAAACTATTTGTTAGGTAGTTTTTTTATTTAGGTTAATTTGATATGATAATACTATGTGCAACACAAAATTAAAAGGATGTGATTTTATGAAGATACTTATTACAGGAGCAAGTTCGGGAATTGGAAAAGATATGGCCAAAATTTATAGTAAGAAAGGTTATGACTTAATTTTAGTTGCTAGAAGAACAAAGAAGATGGAGGAATTGGCTTCAACTTTAAAAACAAACGTTAAGATTATAACTTTGGATTTATCTAAACCTGAGGCATGCTATGACCTATATGAACAGGTAAAAGATGATGATATAGATATCCTTATAAATAATGCAGGATATGGTGTTTTTGGCGCCTTTGGAGAAACAGATTTAGAAGCAGAGTTAAATATGATTGATTTAAATATTAAATCTGTACATATCCTTACTAAGTTATTTTTAAAGGATTTCAAAAGAAAAAATAATGGGTCAATTTTAAATGTAGCATCTTCAGCAGCGTTTTATCCAGGACCACTTTTCTCAAGCTACTATGCATCTAAGGCTTATGTTTTGAGATTAACTCAAGCTATTTATGAAGAACTTCGACGTGAAAAATCTAGGGTATATATTGGTGCACTTTGCCCAGGTCCAGTTGATACGGGATTTAATGATAGAGCTAATGTTGCATTTAAGCTAAGAGGACTTAACTCTTATGAGGTTGCATCCTATGCTATAAGAAAAATGGAGGAGGGTCAATTAGTAATTGTGCCAGGTAAATTGATGAAGCTAGCTCATCTATCAAGCAAAATTTCTCCAGATAAGCTCATTTTAAGAGTTGCCTATGGTATACAAAAGAAAAAAAGCTAAGGGCATTTAAAAATAAAAATCATATTTTTATAATTTATAAATAAATCCTTCTTTAATTAAACAAACTATCATTATAGTTTACTTTAAAGGAGGATTTATTTATGTTTGGAATACCGTTTATAGAATGGGTTGGATACTTAGCATCAGTTTTAATTGCTGCTTCTATGTTTATGAAAGATATAGTAAAGCTTAGATTTATGAATTTAGTAGGCTCTTTATGTTTCGTTATTTATGGTATTGTAATTGGGGCGTATCCAGTTGCAGTAACAAACATAGTTATTGTAGTCGTTAATTTATATTACTTATACAAGATGGTGAATGAAAAGAAGAAAAATACAAGTGAAAATGTAAAAGAGAACAAGAAGAAGTAGCTTATAATTAGCTACTTCTTCTTGTTTTATATACATTTTAATGTGCAAGAAAAACCATTTGCAATAATATATACTACAAATATGTAAAAATATTATAAATATAGTATAATAATATATAAGTGCAACTAAAGATAATTAAATTAGGGAAATGGGGAATTGTATATTATGAAAAGTTATAGAATTGGATTAGATATAGGATCAACAACAGTTAAGATAGCAATACTTGATGAGAAAAATAAGCTAATATATAGTAGATATGAAAGACACTTTTCTGATATTAGAACCACAATTATTGGTTTGATAGTGGAGTGCTATGAAAATATGGGAAACATACCTTGTACAATTATCGTTACAGGTTCAGGTGGATTGTCCATATCAAAGTGGCTACAGGTAGAATTTGTACAAGAGGTAATTGCTTGTACAAAAACTGTAGAGACTTTGATACCAGAAACTGACGTTATTATTGAACTTGGAGGGGAAGATGCCAAGATAACTTACTTCACTGGTGGAATAGAACAAAGAATGAATGGGAGTTGTGCTGGAGGTACTGGTGCATTTATTGATCAGATGGCAGTACTTTTAAACACAGATGCGTTGGGATTAAATAAGTATGCTAAGGATTATAAGGTGATATATCCAATAGCTTCAAGATGTGGTGTTTTTGCCAAAACAGATGTTCAGCCACTTATAAATGAAGGTGCAAATAAAGAAGATATTGCTGCATCTATTTTTCAAGCAGTGGTAAATCAAACTATAAGTGGATTGGCCTGTGGAAAACCGATTAGAGGTAATGTAGCATTTCTTGGAGGTCCACTATATTTTTTATCAGAGCTTAGAGCAAGATTTATTGAAACTTTAGGATTAACGGAAAACCAAATTATTGCACCTGAAAATTCACAAATGTATGTTGCTATGGGGGCAGCTTTATTATCTGATAATCAAAAAGAAGTTAGCCTTTCAAATATTGTTATAAAGATTAAAGCAATATCTAAAATTAGGGATAATGCAGCGCAGAGGCTTGAGCCATTATTTAAAGACCATAAGGAGTATGAAGACTTTAAAGTTAGACATAGTAGAGCTATGGTGAAACGTGGAACTCTAAATGACTATGCTGGGAAAGTATTTTTAGGTATAGATGCTGGATCAACTACAACTAAAGCAGTACTTATGAGTGAAGCCGGAAAGATTTTATATTCATTTTATGAAAGTAATGAGGGTAGTCCTTTAGAAAAAGTAGTAGAAATTTTGAAGGATATATATACTAAATTACCTAAAGGCGTTGTAATTGTTAATTCAGCAGTTACAGGATATGGAGAGGCTTTAATTAAATCTGCTTTACATGTTGATATTGGAGAAATTGAAACTATTGCTCACTATAAGGCAGCAGACTATTTCCTTCCGGGAGTAGACTTTATTCTGGATATTGGTGGACAAGATATGAAGTGCCTTAGAATAAAAAATGGAGCTATAGACAGCATACTTTTAAATGAAGCATGTTCTTCCGGATGTGGTTCATTCATAGAAAGTTTTGCAAAATCTCTTGATATGCAGATTGAGGATTTTGCTAAGGAAGCATTAAGATCAAAAGCACCTGTAGATTTGGGTTCTAGATGTACTGTATTTATGAATTCAAGAGTAAAGCAATCACAGAAGGAAGGTGCAGAGATAGCAGATATTTCTGCAGGATTATCTTATTCTGTAATTAAGAACGCTCTCTTTAAGGTTATAAAGCTTAGAGATGAAAAAGATATTGGAGAAAAGGTAATAGTTCAAGGTGGGACTTTTTATAATGAAGCAGTTTTAAGAAGTTTTGAACTGATATCTGGAAGGCAGGCTATAAGACCTGATATTACAGGTTTAATGGGTGCATTTGGTTGTGCACTTATAGCTAAGGAAAGATATATTGAAGGAAAAGCTACAACTTTACTTAGTAAGGATAAAATCAGTAAATTTAATATGAGTTCATCATTTAGAAGATGTGGGCGCTGTGGAAACAATTGTTTACTTACTGTAAATAAATTTGTAGGGGATGAAGAATTTATATCAGGAAATAGATGTGAAAGAGGATTAGGGATTGAAAAATCAAAGGAAGAAAAGATGCCTAATCTATATAAATATAAGTATAAAAGAACTTTTGAATATAAGTCACTGCCAATAGAAGAAGCCAAAAGAGGAGTTATAGGAGTTCCGAGAGTGCTTAATATGTACGAAAATTATCCTTTCTGGTTTACATTATTAACGAAGCTTGGATTTAGTGTGAAACTTTCTGCACCTTCTAGTAAAAAAGTATATGAGTTAGGTATCGAGACGATTCCTTCAGAGTCAGCATGCTATCCAGCAAAGCTTGTTCATGGACATATAGTAGATTTAATAAATAAAGGCGTGAAAACTATATTTTATCCTTGTATTCCTTATGAAAAGAATGAATTTAAAGATGCTACAAATCATTTTAACTGTCCTATGGTGACCTCTTATCCAGAGGTTATTAGAAATAATATGGATGAGATAAAGGAATATGATATTAAACTTATAGAACCATTTTTCTCTCTAGACGATGAAATAGTGCTAGCAAAAAGAATTGCAGATGAGTTTAAGGAATATGGTGTAACTATAAATGAAGCTAGAGAAGCTGTAGCAGTGGCTTCAAAAGAAAGGGATTTATATAAAAGTGATATTGAGAAAAAAGGTGAAGAGACCCTTAAGTTTTTAAAGGACCATAATAAAAAGGGAATAGTGTTGTGTGGAAGACCTTATCACATTGATCCCGAGATAAATCATGGTATTCCGGATATTATAACTTCCTATGATATGGCTGTTTTAACTGAGGATAGTATATCACATCTTGGAAAACTAGAAAGTAATCTAAGGGTTGTTGACCAATGGATGTATCACTCAAGGTTGTATAGAGCAGCAGCTTTTATTGGAAATGAGCCAAATTTAGAAATGATTCAGCTTAACTCCTTTGGTTGTGGACTAGATGCTGTTACTACTGATCAGGTAGCAGAGATTATAGGTGCCAAAGGAAGAATTTATACGGTTTTAAAAATAGACGAAGGAAATAATTTAGGTGCGGCAAAGATAAGAATAAGATCTCTAAAAGCTGCTATGGATGAAAGAGATAGAAAAAAATATGTTCCTATAGAAGAAAAAATAGAGTATAAGAATCCACCATTCACTGAAAAAATGAGAAAGAACCATACTATACTATGCCCTCAAATGGCACCTATACACTTTGATCTTGTAGAGGTAGCAGCGAGAGCTAGCGGATATAATGTAGTGGTTCTACCGTCTATGGATATGAAGGCTGTTGATGAGGGATTAAAGTATGTAAATAATGATGCATGTTATCCATCAATAATAGTTGTAGGTCAGATGATAGAGGCCTTAAAATCAGGTAAATATGATCTAAATAATACTTCTGTAATCATTAGTCAAACCGGTGGAGGATGTAGAGCTACAAATTATATTGGATTTATTAAATTAGCCTTAAAGCATGCAGGATTTGAGCAAGTACCTATTATTTCATTGAACACCTTAGGAATGGGAGAGCAACCAGGGTTTAAGATAACTCCTAAATTTATAAATAAGGGTATTATGGCTCTAGTATATGGAGATTTATTTATGAGAGTTCTCTACAGAATTAGACCTTATGAGAAGGTGAAAGGTTCTGCAAATGAGTTGTACAATAGGTGGAATAGCATAGTTAAGCAAAATATAATGAACGGAAATAGACGTGAATTTAATAAGAATATAAGAGCAATTATTCATGAGTTTGACAATCTTGAAATTCTAAATATTAAAAAGCCTAAAGTTGGAGTAGTAGGGGAAATACTAGTTAAATTTCATCCTACTGCTAATAATGATATTGTAGGTATTTTAGAAATGGAGGGAGCGGAAGCTGTAGTTCCAGATCTTTTAGATTTCTTCCTATATTGTAGCTATGATTCAAAATTTAAAGCAGATTATCTTGGAAAAAGTAAATTTACAAAAAACATTTGTTTTATAGCCATTGAATTAATTGAAGGTTATAGAAAGGTTATGAGAAAAGAGTTAGATAAAAGTGAAAGGTTTCATAGTCCTAAGCATATTGGAGAATTAGCAACTATGGCAGCACCGCTGCTTTCTATGGGAAATCAAACTGGAGAAGGTTGGTTCTTAACTAGTGAAATGATAGAGCTTATAGAAAGTGGGACGTCTAATATCACATGTGTACAACCGTTTGCTTGTTTGCCAAATCATGTGACAGGTAAAGGGATGATTAAATCATTAAAAGAAAAATATCCAAGTTCAAATATCGTTGCTATTGATTATGATCCAGGCGCTTCTAATGTAAATCAACTTAATAGAATTAAGTTAATGCTTTCTGTCGCATTTAAGAATTTGGAAAGCGGAAATGAGGATATATCTATTAAGTCAATAGAGGATGATATAAATAAGACTGGAAACTTAAGAGGGCTAGATGTAGAAGAAAAAGATATCTCAGTTAAGGCTAAGGAATTAGCTGGTAATGCTAAGGGAATTGTGGCTATAGCAAAGGATATTGTTACAAAAGAGGAAAAAGTACCAGCGGATACTAGGATGTAAAGAAGAAATTAAAAAAGCAGTAAAGCACTAGATCAATAGAAGCTTTACTGCTCTTTTTTATGATTTTAGCCCATTAAGAAGTCTAAAATATTTGAACCAGTGCTTGTTTTGCTCTTATATAGTTCTGTATAACCACATCTAGTACAGCTAATAGTTATAAATTTTTTGTTTTGTATATCAAAATATTTAGCTAGATTGCTACCAGTAGCTTGAAACTGATCATGTTCAAATTCAGTACAATTACATTTTGCACATATATAATTTCCCATAAAAAATCACTCCTTATTTTATGTATTCTAATGTAAATAGTATACATAAAATTTGAAAAGTAATATGAAAATTTGAAAAAATTAATAATAATATAACATTTTAAAATAAATTAAAGGTATAAATAGTAATGGTAGAATATAAGATAATAAGCAGTGGGTAAGTTTACGGAGTAAAATTGCAAAAATATAAAGGATTCATAGTAAATTTACATACAATTAATTTACATATATAAAAAAGTGTAGTATATTAGTCGAAGAATAGTATAATAGGTAGAGTTATTTAGGAGGATCGTGTTTATGATAAATGAAGAAGAAATAAAAGATAAAGCTGAAGAAACTAATGAAACTGTAGATGAGAATATAGAAGAGGTAGTAGTAGAATTTAATTCTAATGAAGATGATTTATTAGAGGTTAATCTAGATAAGGAAGATTTATTATCAGAGGTTAACTATGAAAGTAATGAAGAAAAGCAAAGTGGATCTTTTATTAAGAGATTACTAGCTAGTATTATTGATCAAGTTGTATGCGTAGGTTCAAGTATAATATTATTATATATTGTAAGTATTATTCTAAATATATTTGGTTATAGACTTGTGGATAAGTTATCAATGCTTGTAATTGTATACTTAGTATTTAGTATTTTATATAGTCCTATTTTGGAGTCAACTAAAATAAAAAATACTCTAGGAAAAGCATTATTAAAACTATAGTTGAGTTGAAAACTAAATAAATTATCTAAAATATCTTTAAAAAATCTGAGAAGAAATTCTCAGATTTTTTAATTTCAAGTGCATTGGAATTTCATCCATGAATTAATAATATAATTTAGAAATATAATTTAAAAAAGGAGTAGTGTTTATGGGGTTTAAGAGTATTACAGTATTGGCAACAACAGATGTACATAGCAATATATGGGGATATGATTATGAGAATAATGAAGAGATGAAAGGTTGCGGAATGGCAAACCTCTATAGTTATATAAATTCAGTAAGAGATGAAAATCCTAACACCATACTTTTGGATAATGGAGATATGATACAAGGAAGTATTCTAACTGATGATTTATATAATAGGGGATGGAAAGGTCAACATCCCATATCAAAGGTTATGAACTATATGGGTTATGAAGCAATGACGTTAGGTAATCATGAATTTAATTTTGGTGTTGGATTATTGGGGAATTTAAAGAAAGAAGTTAATTTCCCATTTCTTTCTGCTAATGTTACATATAAGTTAACAGGAGAATATTTCGGAGAGCCCTTTACTATTATAGAAAAATCAGGAGTGAAGGTAGGAGTTATTGGACTAACTACGCCTAATGTGCCACGATGGGTAGGAAATAAGGTAGAAAAACTAGAGTTTCATTCTTTAGGGGAAACTGCTAAAAGAGAGGTAGATAAGCTTAAGAGTAAGGTTGATATAATAGTAGTTTTGGCACATTGCAGCTTAGAAGAAGAGATTAATTATGAAGAAGATGCGGGTAGAAAAATTATTGAACTATGTCCCGACATTGATATTCTTATGGTTGGTCACTTTCATATAACTGTTAATGATAGAATAGGGAAGACTTTGATTGGAGGAGCTACGGATAAAGGGCGAGAAATAGTTCGGTTTGATTTGGCCCTAGATGAAAATAATAAGTTGATATCCAGTGAAGTCGAAGTCGTAGACATGGGAAGATATAGTCCAAGTGAAGAAATTCGCAGCATAGATTTAATTAAAGAAGCTCATGAAAAAACAATTAATCTAGCTAGCGGTAAAATTTTAGGAAGGTCAGTTTCAGATTTTCAGCCTGAAGATGAAATTAATTGGATTCCTCAAGGAAGACTTCAAGAAACAGCACTTATACAGCTTATAAATAAAGTGCAATTAATTAATTCAGGGGCAGATGTGTCTTCAACATCTTTAATTAGAGAGTATAGTGATATTAAAAAAGGAAATATAACCTATGGAACTATATGTGGAATTTATAAATTTGATACATTTCTATTAGTTATAGAAGTTACAGGCAAGGAACTTAAGGAATATATGGAGTGGACAGCATCTGCTTATAATAAGTGGGAGAAGGGTGATGTATCAATTAGTTTTTCTATGGATATACCAGGGTATCAGCATGATATTTTTTCAGGAATAAACTATACTATAGATTTATCCCAGGAAGTTGGATGTCGTATAGGAAATTTAAAGATTAAAGGAAGAGATTTAAAAGATAAGGACATTATAAAATTAGCAGTTAGTGATTATTGTTATTTCACTACATTAAAGGGGAGAAACTTTACGTCTAATAAACCTTGTTGGGAATCCGATATATTGATAAAAGATATGCTAGTTGAATATGTTACTAATGAAAAAATTATAAAACCGGAGCTAGATAGTAATTGGTCAATAGTAGGAGTTGATTTATCATCACCATATAGGAAAATAGCAATTGATTCAGTTAATAAAGGGGAATTTGATATTCCTTATAATA
>DALZNT010000060.1:0-22369 GCA_032005505.1 Clostridium sp.
AGTGCAGACCCAAGGGGCGGAGGAATATTGTTTAGAGATTGGTCTAAGCTATATATGTCAAAGTAAATAAATAATTAGGTTATAAAAAATATGCTGTAAAGTATGAAAACCACGATGATTTATCGTGGTTTTATTTGAAAAGTTTTATTTATAGCTTGATTTTTATTTAAAATATGAATATAATAAGCGGTATATTAAGAATTATTATATAATTTTAAATTCGAGGAGACTTAATAATGAATATGTGTACAACCTTTAACTTTGTAAAATTAAATAGCTATTATTATAACTATTATAGATAGAGGCTTGTATTTATGAGATGAAATTAACACCATAGATACAAATCTTTAGGGAATTGTATCTATGGTGGTTATATTTATGCGCAATAAATTTAGCCACATAGATTATACTATGTGGCTTTGTCAATCCTAGGCAGACTGTAGACCACATAGTAAGATACTATGTGGTTTTTTTATATTTAAATTTTGCTTTAGGAGGAATTATTATGAATGATAATAGTAAATTGTTAAATCATAAAACGTTAGGGGAGAGAGAGAGCTTTTCAAATAAGTTTGGATTTGTTATGTCTTGTGTAGGGGCAGCTTTAGGATTAGGGAATATATGGATGTTTTCTTACAAGTTAGGAAGGTACGGAGGTGCAGCATTTTTAATACCGTACTTCTTTTTTGTATTTGTACTTGGAAGTACTGGTTTGATAACTGAATTTACCTTTGGAAGAATGTTTAAGTCAGGTTCCTTTGGAGCAATTAAGCAGGTTTTCAAAAGTAAAAAATTAAAAGGTGGTTCTTTAATGGCTATGATTCCACCAGTTGGACTTTCGGGTGTATTCATGTTTTACTCCATTGTTATAGGATGGATTCTAAAGTACTTTTTCTCAAGTGTAACTGGACAGCTAGCTAATATAAATACCTCCACATACTTTGATAGTTTTGCTGGTACAAGTGCTACTATACCTTGGTTTCTTTTGGCAATAATTATAACTTTAATTGTGGTTGCATTAGGTATCAATAAGGGAATTGAAAAACTAAATAAGGTAATAATGCCTCTATTGTTGGTATTATTTGTGGTTTTAACTGTGAAATCTTTAAGTCTTGATGGAGCTATGGCTGGAGTAGAATATCTTTTAATACCTAGATGGGAATATTTATTGAATGGAGAAACATGGGTAATGGCTTTAGGCCAAGCCTTTTTCACCGTTTCACTTAATGGATGTGGTATGGTGGTTTACGGAAGTTACATCAATGAAAAATTTGATATACCATCATCAGCTTTAAGCACAGCTTTATTTGATACAATTGCTGCATTATTAGCATCATTTATGATAATACCAGCAGTATTTGCTTTTAACTTAGACATAACTGCAGGACCGTCATTACTATTTATAACCGTACCTACAATATTTAAATCTATGTCTTACGGTAGGATTTTAAGCATATTATTTTTCTTAAGCATAATCTTTGCAGCTATATCTTCTTCTGTAAATATGCTCGAAGGAATTGTTGAAGCTGTAATATCCTCTACGAATATTAGTAGAAAGAAAGCTTCAGTAATTATAGGACTAATAACCTTTGTATTAGCAATACCATTAGCGGTTAATATGAGTGCTTTTGATAACTTTACTAATTTAGTAACTATAATAATATCGCCAATAGCCGCGTTAATTGTTGCTGTTATATTTTTCTATGTTCTTGATAGTAAGAATACTTTAATTGAAATTAATAAAGGGTGTAAAAGGAAACTTGGAGTTGGATTTATCATTTTTGGTAAATATGTTTTTGTATTAGTTACCATAGCAGTTATTATACTGGGTACTATTTACGGTGGAATAGGTTAGGAATTTAGAAGGCAAAAACAAAAAGATAAGAAGTCCAATTTATATGGTTCTTAACCAGGCTATGACAAAGTCTATTCCACCTCAAGTTGGAGCAAAATCTATACAGGTAACAACTCCAAACTAAGTTTAAAGGTTACTTATAAAGGAGTTAAAATTCAAAATGAATTAATTTTAGAAAATTGAGAAAATATATTGACAATTACTTTGAAAGGGAATATTATATAGAGAATATATAAAATCGTTGAAGGGAAAAGTAGATATTATTTATTATCTAAAGCGAGTAGAGGACGGTGGAAGCTCTATGAGAACAATAATGTTGAAGGACATCCTAGAGATGTTTATCTGAAATAATAGTAGGATAAATCGGCTTCCTCCGTTAAAAGGGTTAAAGATGATTTAATTAAGTATGATTAAATTTAGGATGGTACCGTGAACATAGCCTTCACTCCTAGCAGGAGTGGAGGCTTTATTTATTAGCTAAGAATTTTGAACGTTCACTTAGCTAATTAATGAAGTCACTGTAATTTAGTGATATGCGGAATTGCCTATTTTCAGATTTATACTTGAGTAAATTAATAAGGGTGGTACCGCAGTTTTTGCCCCTTGAACCATAATTTTTGGTTCGAGGGGCTTTTATTTTTGACCAAAGTATTTAGTGAGGCGTCAATTATTGCTTTGGGTTAAGTATAGATGAAGAATGAACAATGGATGATGAATGATGAATAATGGTGATGAGAATTTATTCGAAATTCTTTTAAAAAAGTAAGCTCCAAGATTACAACAGGTAGGATGGGAAGTAGAATAAGCTATTTAATTAAGTTTATAGTGAAATATTTATTAAATAATAATGAAAAAAGGAGAGTTTAAAATGAAAAGAACATTAATAAGTGAATTAAAAAATTGTATTAACGAAGAAGTGAATATTCAAGGGTGGGTTCATAGAATTAGAAGACTTAAGGCTATCTCATTTGTAATTTTGAGAGATAGAAGTGGTTTAGTTCAATGTGTGGTAGAGAATTCTATGATGGAGAAAAATAGTTTTAGAGTGGAGTCAGTTGTTTCTTTTGTAGGAGTAGTTAAGGAGGGTAAAAACGCTTTGAATTCATATGAAGTTCAGGTTGGTAGAATGGAGATTACTAATGGTACTAAGGAGGAACTTCCCATAGAGGTTAATACTGAGGACTTCGAAATTAATCTTGATACTATGCTAAATAATAGGGTGCTTAGCTTGAGACATGAGAAGGTTAATTCTATATTTAAGGTGCAAAGTTTACTTGTACAAGGTTTCAGGGAATTTCTAACTTCTGAAGGTTTTACGGAGATTTTTACTCCAAAGATTGTTTCCGAAGGTGCAGAGGGAGGAACAGAAATTTTTGAGGTGAAGTATTTTGAACACAAGGCTTACCTTGCGCAGAGTCCACAGTTTTATAAGCAGATGATGGTTAGTGCTGGGTTTGAGAGAGTTTTTGAGGTTGCTCATGTTTATAGGGCAGAGCAGCATAATACGAATAGACATTTAAATGAGTATGTGAGCATGGATCTTGAGATGGGATTCATTGAAGATGAGAATGATGTTATGAATATGGAAGAAAATATTTTGAAGTATATGCTGAATAAGGTAGGAAATGAAGGGGAGAAATATTTAAATATATTAGAGGTGGAAATGCCTAAGATTGAGGGGGTAATACCACGAATGAAGTTAAGCGAGGCTATTGAAATATTAAAAGCTAAGTATGAAAAGACAGAACTGGAGGGAGATCTTGACCCAGAAGGAGAAAAGCTGATATCTAAATATGTAAAGGAGAATTATGGTTGTGATTTTCTATTTTTAACTCATTATCCAAGAAGAAAGCGTCCTATGTACACTATGCCTTGTGGGGAAACTGAAACCCATAGCTTTGACCTCTTATTTAGGGGTGTGGAAATAACTACAGGAGGTCAAAGGATTCATGACTATGAAAAACTTATTGAAAATATGAAGTTTAAGGGATTAGATCCTGAGGACTACAGAAATTATACCACTATTTTCAAATATGGAATGCCTAAGCATGGAGGGCTTGCTATAGGACTTGAGAGAATTACAGCACAACTTTTGGGACTTGAGAATGTTAGAGAGGCAACTTTAATTACAAGAGACAGGACTAGGTTAACACCATAAATATATGAATTTAATGGAATGAAAGAGTTTCATTATTAAAATATTAAATATAATTACTCATCGCCTGTATTGATATGGAATACAAGTAATATCTCAATTACAGTATGAAGTTCATTAAGTATTTGTTTAATCTATAGATAAAGTTTATTTATAGAATAAACAAATACTTGAAGGATTTACACCTACATCTAAAGATGTTAAGCTACATAAGAGAATTTTATTATGTCTTGAGGTAAACCTAAATATAAATAAAATATAAGGCATAAACGAAGGAGAATTAATATGAGTAAATCTATTAAAGTATTAGCTGCTGCAGTGGCTTTAACACTTTCAATGGCAACATTTGTTGGTTGTGGAAGTAAAAATAATGATACAGATAAAAATAAAATATCAGTTGAGACTAAAACGATAACTACAGAAGAGGTAGAAAAAAATCTAGAAAGCCAAGAGTGGGTATTTGTTGATACAAGAGAAAATGATGCTTTTAATGGTTGGGCATTAGATGGAGTTAAGAGAGGCGGACATATTGAAGGT
The DNA here is from genome assembly GCA_032005505.1 of Clostridium sp. Lineage (GTDB taxonomy): Bacteria > Bacillota > Clostridia > Clostridiales > Clostridiaceae > Clostridium_J. Next base: position 4,548 of record DALZNT010000060.1, read on the forward strand.
GCTGTCGATTTCTCTGCTGATTGGTTAAAGGTGGATGTTAAAGGGAAAGAAAATGAGATAGCAACTGATTTAGAAGCTAGAGGAATTACAGCGGATAAAAATATAGTTCTTTACGATGCGAATGGTGAGGACTCTAGGGCTGTAGCAGATTATTTGGCTTCAAAGGGATTTGAAAATTTATATACATATGATGTTAAAGAGTGGGCTACTGATGAAACTAAGCCAATGGAAGCTTATGAAAACTATGATATGTTAGTTCCTGCATCATGGGTTAAAGATCTAATCGATGGAAAAAATCCAGAGACTTATGAAGGTAATGATGTTAAAATATTTGAGGTTTCTTGGGGAACTGAAAAGGACTCACCGGATTATTTAAAAGGACATATTCCAGGGGCAGTTCATATTAACACTGATGAAGTAGAAGAAGGTCCACTTTGGAACAGGCTTTCTGATGAACAGCTTATAGAGTTTGCTAAAGCAAATGGAGTAACTGTGGATTCAACAGTTGTCGTGTATGGTGATGATAATGCTGCAGCGGCAAGAGTAGCAGTAATTTTTAAATATTTAGGTGTAGAAGATGTTAGGGTGTTAAACGGTGGAACAAACAAATGGATAGAAGCCGGTTATGAAGTTGAAAAGGAATCAAATCCTAAAGTTGCAGTTGAAGATTTTGGTGTAGATGAACCTAAAAATAAAGATTACATCGTTGATTATAATGAAGCTTTTACAGCAGTAGAAAAGCCAGAGGAAAACACTTTAGTTGATATCAGAAGCTGGGCTGAGTACGTTGGAGAAACTTCAGGTTACAGTTACATTGAGCCAAAAGGACGTCCAGTATGTTCTATCTGGGGACATGGTGGAACTGATAGCTCAAGCATGCAGGATTTCAGAAACATAGATAACACAATGGTGAGCGAAGATCAAATATTAAAAATGTGGTCAGATTACGGAATAGATACTGATAAAAACCTAATGTTCTTCTGTGGAACTGGTTGGAGAGCAGCAGAAGTTTTATGGTATGCTGATGTAATGGGACTTGAAAAAATATCATTATATGATGGCGGTTGGAACGAGTGGAGTGGAAATGCCGGAAATGAAGCAGGTCCAGTTACTACAGGAGAACCACAAAAATAATAAATAAAGTAGGTATTACGATGAGGATTAAAAATATTTTAAAGTGGCTGATAACTATTGTGCAGATTGCTTTAGTTATATTTGCAGTAGTAATAAATTATTTATCAGATAAAAAAATGGGTTTAGTTAGACATTTTAGCTATCAGAACTTTAAATGGGATGGTATGGGTTTAGATAAAATAATCCTTTGGATCTTAATTTTTATCTTTAGTATGCTTATCATAACAGCAGTCATAAGATACAAGAAGTCACTGAACTACCCAAAATTTACACTTTGGATAGGGGCAGCTGCATTAGCTATAGTATTTAGTATAGTTTCCGATACAGAAGCGCTTAGAACTTACTACGTGTTTACTTTAGCTTCAGCTATTATATTAGCAATTGAGTTAGTCAAAGTAAATTTTTTAATAGCTAAAAAGTAATGAAATAATAAAAATGTACTATCTAGAGTAAAATCATAGATAGTACATTTTTTATTTTTATTCAAAAGTTCCGATAAATTTTAAATGTTTAGCTTCTGTATTACTAAGTTCAAAGCGGATTTTACCATTACCGTATTGAGTCAAATCTAGTTCGATGTCTTCACTATTATAGGGAAGCGTTATCATATCAAGCTCTCTTCCATCACGATATAAGCTAAGATAAGTAGTACCCTGGTTGGATGAAGATTCTATATTAAGAGTCTTTGGTCCATCTTCATCAATAGTAATTGATTTAGTGAAGGTGTCAGTAGATTCAACAAAGGAAACCTTCCATTTGTCACCGAGGTTTGTTTCTGCACAACCTATAGAGTAAGGGCCCATAAAGGTTGAACCCATAGAAGAATCTATATTATCAGTAAAAATTTTAACAGCAAAGACTATGCCTATTAGTATAATTATTGCCATAGAGATTATAAAGGCTATAATATATTTCTTACCACTTTTTCTTTCAACAAAATCTATATTGGAGATTTCATTTCCGCAGCTTAGGCAGTACTTTGCGTTGGATGGAACCTTTGAATGACAGGTGCCACAGATAACTGCAGGTTGATTACGACCAACAAGAAAATATATAAGCAATCCAATAAGATTAGGAACTAATAGAACTATTAGTGTCCACATAATTGGATTTAGATTTCTATTTTTAGCATCATTATAAGTCCATAGTGCCAAAAATACCTGGGCAAGAATTATTACTAGAAGAAGTAAAATAGGGAATATCAGTATATTAGCCATTGTTGTCATAGTTTAATTTCAGCCCCCTTCTTTAAATCGAAAAACTTGACCCCTATAAGAGTCACTAATATATTAAAAATTGCGTTGCAAAGAATAAGTATATTTATTAAAAGACCTATGGCAAAATTAGATATAAATATATTTACTAAAGTTATTGCCCCTAGAGAAATAATTAATGAAGCTACCATAGGAATCCACCAAAGGCTTATGGTTTTAGGCTTTACAGCATCTCTTCTTAGAGCTGACTTTAGCTTAATATTTAATAATTTATCTGGCTCTTCTTTAGATGCAAGAGTAGCTTTTAATAGAGAATCCATATTCTTCGTATCCTTCATAGCCCTTCGCCTCCAATTCATTTTTTATAATTAATCGCCCATTGTGAAGCCTACTCTTCACAGTGCCTTTAGGTATTTTCAAGGCGCTTGCTATTTCTTCAATAGATAGGTCTCCGTTGTAGTGCATCAATAGGGGAATTCTAAATTTATCCTTAAGATTATTTACAGCAGTAATAAGTTCAGATTCTAGTTCATTATTTATAGCTCTATTTTCAACATTAGTAGAATCAGCAATGTCTAAGGATTCAGGATTATCTACATAGATTAGAGGAGCAATTCTATTATGCCTCGCATATTTTCGTTTAGAATTCTTCCAAAGATTTATAGCTATGGAGATTAAAAAGCTTTTAGGATTATTATTTTTATCTATCTTATCGCGAAGCTCTAAAGCTTTTAAAAAGGTTTGTTGATATAAATCTTCTGTATCTTCCTTATTTAAAGTAAGTTTCATGCAAAAGCTATAGATTGATTTTCCATGGTCATCTATAAGCAATTCAATATCTTCTAAGGTCATCTATCATCCCTCCTTCACTTTATTATTGTCGTATATATACAGGTGGTTCATTTTTATTTATTAAATTTTGGAAAGTTTAATTTGGGGTATATTTGCGACTTTAATTTATAAGTAAATATACACTTTTATAGTGTAATTCATCTTTTAATTATAGCATTATCTGGATTACATAAAGGGAAAAAATACGTACAAACTATTTATGAAGGGAGGCATGAAATATGAAAAGTAATATGCCTAGAGCGAATATAGGTAATCCAATGCAAAAGGGAATGAGAAGACAAAAGCTTCATGATAATCAAAATAATCAAGGGAATCCACAAAAAGAGCCAAGTGTATTCCAAAATAATAAGGATAATAAGTTTCAATAATTCAAAATAAAAAGAGAGTTTAGGATAGGTTCCTAAACTCTCTTTCAGTTATGGTAAATTTATTATTATTCAATAGAATCTGTTTTGTAGATAAATTTCACTGTACCATTCATTTCATCAGTTTTTCCAGCAAAGTTTTGATACTTTTTAGATACGTCAAGAATTGGATTTAATCTGTTAACTAGGCATTTAATATCTCCGTCAAATACATCTACTAACTTTTGAATTCCGGTGTCGTTAAATTCTTTCATGCCGTCAGATAATTGCATAGAACCTTCTTTAAGTTGAGTTACACCATCAATTAAAGATGAACTGCCACTTTTAAGGGCGTTAAGTCCTGTACATAAATCATTAGATCCAGTTGATAATTGTTCTGAACCATCTGATAGTTGATTTATGCCATCTATTAATAAGCTGCTACCTTGATAAGCTTGACTTACGCCAGAAGTATATTCTTTAAGACCCATATAGAATTGGTTGTAGCTATCAATTTGAGACTTAAGGGCTGTAATACTGTTTTCACCAGTTGCAGCTTGAGAAAGAGCGGCGTTGATTTGAGCTAGAACTTCTTCACTTTGCATTTTTTGAGAAATAATACTTTCAATTTGTTCTTGTGTAATAGATTCAATTTGTCCTTGAATTTCTAAACTAGACATTTGTGAATCTACTGCTGCACTGATTTGAGATTGCATTTCTCCAGGGATTTGTCCAGCTGCAACTGCAGCTTCATATTCTTCAGCAGTCATAGGATTACCGACTGCAGCTAGTACACCTTTTAGGACTTCAGAGTGAACTGTAGTTTCTACGTTGGCACGAATAACACTTTTCTGAGCATTTACTGCTGCAGTAACAGTTTCAAGTGCCTTATTATAAGCAAACTGATAAATTGTATCTTGGCTTAAAGAACCTAGTATGTTACTTAAAACTGTAGAGTAATTGTCTATAGTTAGTGTTGGAACATCTATACCAGCAGCGGCTAATTGAGTATTTGCAGTACTAAGTAATGTTTGGAATACGGTATATGCACCTCCATTTAAGGTATCATTATTGCTTACTAAAGTATTTAAACCATTAGATAGGTCATTAAGTCCACCTTGTAATTTTCTTGTACCATCGTTAAGGCTAGTTGCACCAGTATTTAATTTGTTTGCACCGATAGTCAATTGGTCGATACCACTAATTAATTCACCTGATTTGGAGAGAAGAGTACTTAAGCCAGTATATAGGGCAGAAGAACCATCCATCAACTCTTTAGAAGCGGTGCTTAGTTTATTCATAGAATCATTTAATTCATCTAAAGTGTTAACATCATCAAAATTTAATTCATTAAGCATGTCATTTGTTACAACTGTTAATGTAGTAGATAGCGCAAAGTCAGTTACATCTGCTGTAATATCTAAACTATTTGGAAGTTCAAATTTATCTTTAGAAATACCTAGGCTTTCTTGGATGCCAGGAAGTGCAAAGCCCATAACTACACTTCTGTCATTATCATTAATAACCTTACCGTTAGAAATTTTAATGTTTGAGAAATGCTCGTTGTCTAGAATCATTCCTGTAACAGTAACAAATGGAACATATACCTCTTCGTTTTTATCATCAATTTTAACTGTTTCATGCTGAGTATTTTTATAGTCAAAATGCATAGTTACCTTACCGCTTTTACCAGCTAAATCTTTAGCAGCTATAGGTTTACCATCTAGTGTATAGCTTATAGAAATCTCAATAGGAAGCTTTTTTTCAGTAGTTCCTTGATAGTAGATATCATCACCTGCAGCATCCCAGACACATTTATTATCAGTACTTAGTGAATAGGCTGCATCATTTTTTAGGTTTTCAATATTTTTGAGTTCTGTATAATCCTTTATACTTTTTTCACCAGCAGTATTTTTAAGCCAATCACTAACCATGACTTTTTTTACACTTCCATCCGTATCAGAAAGAACATATACAGTTTCATCTTTGATGAGATTACCGTCACTTTTGGTTTTTAAAGAAGTAGATTTTGTAGTTGTGTTTGAAGTAGGAGCTGTAGATTTAGAAGAACCTTTCTTATTTACTGATGTTTGAGCATAAACTAAAGCGCTTGTTGCACCAGCCAAAATTAGTAAAGATAATACTGTAGAAAGAATTTTAAAGGTATTTTTATTGTTTTTCATCGTTATTTACCTCCATTATGATTGATTAGCTTCGATGGTTGATTTATTTTCATCACTGAAGCAGATTTGTGTTTTAGAGTTTGATTTCTTTGCAGTTGATTTGTTTTTAAAACCTATACTTGTTGCACAGATAACTTTATCGAATGCCATAAAGAATGCTGGCAAGATAAAAATAACTGATATCATACTTACAATTGCACCTCTTGCCATTAAATTACACATAGAACTTATGATATCCATATCAGAATATAAGCCTACACCAAAGGTTGCTGCAAAGAAGCCTAGAGCACTTACCACGATTGATGGGATAGAGGATGATAATGCAGTTGTAACTGCTGTATGTTTTTCATTTCCATCAAAACGTTCCTTTTTATATCTTGTGGTCATTAAAATTGCATAGTCTACGGTTGCGCCTAGTTGAATGGTACTGATACAAATTGGAGCGACGAAAGGTAGTGACAAGCCAGTATAGTATGGAATGCCAAGGTTTATAAAGATTGCAAATTCAATAACTGATACAAGGATAATTGGTAGCACTGGTGATTTTAGAACTATACCTATAATTAGGAAAATTGCAATTATTGATATTGTATTAACTACTTTAAAGTCGTGGTCAGTAATGTTTATAAGGTCTCTTGTACATGGAGCTTCACCAATTAACATACCATTTGGATCATACTTCTTCAAAATGGTGTTAATATCTTTGACTTGATCATTAACTTCATCACTAGCCACTTTATATTCTGAGCTGATAAGAATGAGCTGATATTTATCACTCTTAAATATATTAACTAACGAATCAGGTAAAATATCCTCTGGAACAGAGGAGCCAAGGAGAGAATTAAAACCAAGGCTAGATTTTACGCCATCAACACCATTAATTTCATTCAGCATGGATTGAGCATTCTTTGAAGACATATTAGCATCAACAAGAATCATGTGGGTAGATGCCATATTAAAATCTTCCTCTAGTTTTGTATTGGCGATTACATATTCCATATCTTTAGGAAGTGCATCGCCTAAATCGTAATAGGTTTTAGTATTTATATATCCGTATAGTGATGGAATAAGAATAATAACAAAGGCTATTATAAAAATCCATGAATGCTTTGTAATAAGAACAACTACTTTGTCCATCTTTGGAAGGAATGATTTATGTTTTGTTTTTTCAATAAGTTTATCAAAAATGAGAATTAGAGCAGGAAGTGTAGTTATACATCCAATGACTCCTAAAATAACTCCTTTTGCCATAACTATTCCAAGATCTTTACCGAGAGTAAAGGTCATAAAACAAAGGGCTATGAATCCAGCTACAGTTGTAACTGAGCTTCCAATAACAGCGGTTATGGTATTGCTAATTGCTTGAGACATTGCAAATTTTTTATCTCCTTCATAAAGCAATTTTTCTTCACTGTAGCTATGCCATAGGAAAATAGAGTAGTCCATTGTAACACCAAGTTGAAGCACTGCAGATAAGGCCTTTGTTATATAGGAAACTTCACCTAAGAAATAGTTTGTACCTAAATTTACAAGAATCGCCATACCGATACTTGTAAGGAATATGAAAGGGAGTATCCATGAGTCCATAAAAATCATCATTGCAGCACAAGCCAATAAAACAGCAAGTCCAACGTAGATGGGTTCTTCTCGTTCACATAAATTCTTAAGGTCTGTAACTAAGGCTGACATACCAGAAACGAAACATTGCTTTCCGGCTATGGAACGAATTTGAGCAATTGCATCCATAGTTTCATCGGCAGAAGTAGAAGAATTAAAGAATATTGCCATCATTGTTGTATCACCTTTATTAAAGGCATTGTAGTATTTTGTAGGTAGTAGCTCCATTGGTATAGATAAATCCATTAAGCTATCATACCAAAGAATAGTTTCTACATGGTCAACATCCTCCAGTTGAGTCTTAAGAGTAGAAACCTCTTTAGGATTCATACCTTCTACCATTACTAAAGAAAAAGCTCCTTTGCCAAAATCATCAAGTAAAATATTTTGACCTTTTACAGTGTCCATATCGTCGGGAAGATAGTCAAGCATATCATAATTGATTCTGGTGTTGGCCATTCCGAAGATTGATGGAATCAATAGTACAACACAAATTATAAGAATAGGAATGTGATACTGTACAATTTTTTTGCCAAGTTTTATCATTGAAAATACCTCCTGTCATTCATATTAAAAGATTTAACAGTTATTAATTAATGAACTGTTGTTGACTTATTAACTATAATATAATAATATACTGTTGAGGGAATATAAAACAATAATCAATTGTGGAAGATAGTGTGTGCTAATGTACACTTAAAGAAAAAGTATTAGTGTATTGAACATAAATATAAAAAAGTGTTAAGTAAAAAGGTGGTTTAACTATGGAAATAAAGAAAATTGATCGTCGTGTTCGTAAAACTAAAAGGCAACTTAGATTAGCGTTAACAACGCTACTACAGAAAAAACCTATAAAGGATATTACTGTTCGTGAAATTGCAGATATAGTAGATATAAACAGAGGGACTTTTTATCTTCATTACAAAGATGTATATGATATGCTGGATCAAATTGAAAATGAGATTTTTGAGGAATTTAATATTCTTGTTAATAGTCAGCAGATAATTGAAATTAGCGATAAGCCTCTGCCTAGTTTAAATAATATCTTTACTTATTTTACAGACAATGCTGATATGGCTATTGCGTTGATGGGACCAAATGGTGACCACGCATTTATAGACAAATTAAAAAATCTTGTTAAGGACAAGTGTTTTCATGATTTGATGAAAGTTTATAATACGAATAAAACACAAAACTTTGATTATTTTTATGCGTTTATTGTATCTGGATGTATTGGTCTTTTTCAAAATTGGCTTGAGACAGGTATGAATAAATCGCCAGAGGAAATGGCTGCGCTTGCAGAACAAATGATTTTAAATGGAGTTAAGGTTTTAAAATAAATAGAGCTTAAAAGGGGCTGTCGCAAAATGCATAAATGCCCTACAAAAATGAATAACAGTTTTAGCTATATGAAAAACACCTCTAAAACTAGAGATTTGACACTAGTTTTAGAGGTGTTTTATTCATTGGGACTTATAAATATTAATTATGCGGCAGCCCCTTAAATTTATTTATAAAATGATTTGTAAATTGAAAAATAATAAATAGTTATACGTGAGGAAAAAAATTGATAAAAAATTAAAATATGGATATAATATACATAAGAAAAATAAGATATTTAAAGGAGTAATGAAGTGATTGAAGATAAATTTAAAAAGCTTATAGATAAATACGGCGAAGAAATTAAATTACATAAAAAAAACTATGATAGGGTTGGATATTTAAGGCTGATAACTATGATTGGTGCTATTTATTTTACCTATAAAATTTTTAGAGGCCAATTGATTAACACAAACATATATCTTAGTCTATTATTCTATGCCTTTTTTATAGGATTAGTCATATATCATAGTGTGGTGAAGGAAAAAATTAATATTGCTGAGAATATGATAGCTATAAATAGAAGGTATTTAGATAGAATTTCTGGAGAGTGGACAAAGTTTAAGGATATGGGAGATGAATTCATAGATAGGAATCATCCTTACTCCTTTGATTTAGATATTGTGGGACCAGAATCACTTTTTCAGTTGATTAATACAACTTCAACTTGGAAGGGTAGAAAAAGTTTAGCTAAAGCATTGCTTGAGCCAAACTATAGTAAAGAAGAAATTCTATTAAGACAACAGGCAGTTGAGGAACTATATAACAAATTAGAATTATGTGAAATGATGGAGCATCAAGGAAAAGTTAAGAAGAGTCTTATAGAAAACCCAGAAAAGCTGCTAACCTATATTAAAGATAAAAGTATACTAATTAAATCTAAGTTACTAAAAAGAATTCTTTATGTGATGCCTATGGTTACAATTCCAGTATCTATTATAATTGTGGTTTTTAACTTAGAAAAGTTATCTTGGCTTATTACTTTATTCTTAATTGTACAAATACTTTCATGGGCAGTTGGACTACTTAGAATAAATAACATTTTTGGAGCAGTTAATTATTTTAAAGGGGCTTTAGAAGGGTATATGAATATACTAAAGCTTTTAGAAAACCAGGAGTTTAAATCAAAAAAGCTAAGGGATATAAGTAATAGATTATTTTATGAAGAGAAATCAGCTACAAGGGCAATCAAGGAATTGACTAGGATAGCGGAGAAAATTGATATTAGAAATAATGGATTTTTCTTTATATTTCTAAATGCTCTCTTTTTATGGGATTATCAATGTGTGTTTTCAATTGAAAGTTGGAAAACCAAATATGGTGAGAGCATAGAGGGGTGGCTGGAGGACATTGGAGAAATTGAGTCACTAATGAGTCTTAGTGTTTTAAATCATATAAATGAAGTTAGTCATTTCCCAGAAATCAGCAGTGAAACTACAATTATTGAAGCTGATGCTCTAGGGCATCCACTTATAGCTAGAAATGTTAGAGTAACTAATAATATTAGTATGAAGGATAGCATATTTATAATTACAGGCTCAAATATGTCAGGTAAAACTACCTTTTTAAGAACTATAGGAGTAAATTTAGTTATTGCTTATTGTGGAGGAGCAGCATGTGGGGAGCATATGAAATGCTCTATGCTTAATATTTATACTTCGATGAGGATTACTGATGACCTTAAGGCTGGAATTTCTACTTTCTATGGCGAATTAATTAGAATTAAGGAGATTATAGAAGGAGCTAAAAGGAAAGAAAAAATGATTTTTCTAATTGATGAAATCTTTAGAGGAACAAATTCTAGAGATAGAATCGAGGGAGCATGGGCTGTAATTAAAAATTTAAGTAGAGATAGTGTGATTGGTGCACTGACAACTCATGATTTAGAATTATGTGCGCTTACTGAGGGCAAGAGAATAGAAAATTATCATTTTGAAGAGCATTATAAAAGTGATAAGATTTATTTTGACTATAAGCTAAGAAAAGGAAAGTCTACTACAACTAATGCTAAGTATCTAATGAAAATCGTGGGGATAGATTTAGATTAATTAAGGCGATTTTAGTGGGGTAATAAATATTACATCTAATAAAATATATAATAAAAAGGGGTTAGGGGGATAAAAATATGGATTTTTTTCAAGCAATTTTAGACAATATTGAGTGGGTAGTCCTAGTTGCGGCAATTTTCGGTTTGATATTCATTACGTGGAAGAAGGCTGCACAAGACAAGGCAATCGTTGTAACAGGTCTTAAGAGAAGGGTTATAAGTGGTCGAGGTGGCTTTGTTGTACCTTTCTTCGAACAGACTAACAGATTGTCACTAGAAAACATGAAGGTTGAAGTAAAGACTAGAGAATCATTAGACAGCAATGGTGTTCCAATAGACGCTGATGGTGTAGCTATTATAAAGGTTAAATCTGATCCACCTAGTGTGCTTCTTGCTATGGAGCAATTTAATACTGGAAAAGAGAGAGAAACCATTGAAGTAATGAAAGGCACTGTTCAAGATGTTCTAGAAGGAAAGCTAAGAGAAATTGTTTCTAAGATGACAATTGAGGAAATTTATAAAGATAGAGAGATGTTTGCTAATCAAGTTGAAAGTGTAGCAAAATCTGACCTTGAGAAGATGGGACTTGAAATTAAGACCTTCACTATCAGAGATATCGATGATACTAAAGGATATCTTCAAGCGCTTGGTGCTAAGCAAATTGCAGAGGTTAAAAAGAATGCTGCTATTGCTGAAGCAGAAGCTAAGAGGGAAGAAATGCAAAAAACTGCAGAAGCAAAGAGACTTGGAATGGAAGCTCAAATTTTTGCAGAGGCTGAGATTGCTAGAGCGAATAAGGATAAGGAGCTTAAAGTTCAGTCCTTTAAAGAAGAAGAGAAAAAGGCTCAAGCTAAGGCAGATTTTGCTTATGAGGTAGAGCAGAATATAGTTCATAAGAGAGTTGTAGAGACTTTAAAGGATGCAGAGTTATTTGAAGAGCAAAGGCAAACAGAGATAGCTGAACAACAAGTTCGTAAAAAAGAAAAAGAACTTGAATCTACAGTTAAAAAGGTTGCTGAGGCTGATAAATATAGAGCAGAACAAGGTGCTGAAGCTGAAAGATTTGAAATGATTAAGAAAGCAGAAGCAGAAGCTGAATCAATAAAAATTAAAGGTATGGCAGAGGCTGAAGCTATAAGACTTGTTGGACAAGCGAATGCAGATGCTATGAAGGCAGAAGCAGAAGCTATGCAGAAGAAGGCTGAGGCCTATAAGGAATATGGAGAAGCTGCGATTATTCAAATGCTTGCAGACAAGCTTCCAGAGGTAGCTAAGAGTATAGCAGAACCACTTTCTAGAACAGAAAAAATGGTAATCATTGATAATGGTGGTCAAGGGGGAGCTGCAAAGGTATCTAAGAATGTAGCTAATATAATGGCTGAAGTTCCAGAGGTAGTAAATGCCCTAACAGGTATAAACCTAATAGAAATTATAAAGGGAATGACTGATAAGAAAATTATAGAAGCAAAAGAGACTGTTGATGATGTTGAAATTAGTACTCAGGAATAAAAAGAAGTAACAATTCTTATGGAAACGAGTTTATGTAGTAAATATTGTAGCGCTGTAATTCATTGACAATAAATGATTGAATTGTTAGAATTAATAATATGTACAACTATTGAGAGTTGAATAAATACATCTTAATAAAAGACAGAATTACAAATATTTTATAAAGAAAAAAAGCTTTATGACATAAAGACACATAGCAATAATTAAGTAGCACCTTGTAGCGTAGATGAAGCTTAACGTTCCATAGGGGGGAGATTTTTTATGAATAAAAAAGTAAAAGTACTAGTAGCAGTATTAGTGTGCTGTAATTTAGTAACAACAACAGCTATAGCAGACGATATATCAGATGCTAAAGATAAATCAGAGAGTATACAAACACAAATTGAGAGTGATAAAGAAAAAGTAGCAGGCCTTGAAAAGAGCAGAGAGAGCTTATTAAAAGATATGGGTGCTTTAGATAAAGAATTAGATTTTGTTTATGGTCAAATTAATCAATTAAATGCTCAAATTAGTAAATCTAATAAGAAAATCTCTGAGTTAGAGGCTAGAGAAGCAGAGCTTCAAGCAGCTTTAGCAAGTGATAAAGATGTAATGGGACAAAGATATAGAGCACTATATAAAAGTAATGGTGCAGGCTATCTAGAACTTTTACTAGAATCAGAGGGTTTTTCAGATTTCATACAAAGATTAGATACTGTAACTGTTATGGCCAAGCATAATAATGATGTAATTACAGAGTATGGTCAATTACAAGAGGAGCTTTCTTTAAATCTTGTAGCAAGTAATGAAGAAAAGGCGACTTTACAATCAAATAAAGAAAGTATGGATGTAAGTTTAAATGAAATAGAAACTAAAAAAGCTGCCAAAACAGAGCTTATGAAGAAGGCAGAAGAAGATTTAGATGAGGCTGAAGCTCTTTTAGCTTCAAACGAAGCTGAATTTAATCAAGTTTTAGCAAGTATACAAGCTATGGAGACAGAGGCTGCTAATAGACCATCTCGTGGTGATGATTCAACATCATCTGGAAATGCAGAAAATTCAGGTGGTACAGGAAGTACTACAGTATCAAAGGATGGTATGTTTTCTATAACTGGAACTAAATATAGCATAACTTCACCTTATGGAACTAGATATAGTCCAATCAGTGGTAAATCAGAGTTTCACAATGGAATAGATATTGGAGCTCCACATAATGCACCAGTATACTCTCTTAAAGATGGTATTGTAACTTATTCTGGAGAGATGGATGGTTATGGTAAGGTAGTTGTAGTAAACCATGGTGATATAAGCACTTTATATGCTCATAACTCAGCTTTATCTGTAAGTGTTGGACAATCTGTATTAGGTGGTCAACAAATATCTAATGTTGGGTCAACAGGCTGGGCGACAGGTCCACATATACATTTTGAGGTTATTGTTGGTGGTTCAAGAGTTGATTCAGCACCATACTACTTCTAAAATGGTGAGTAGTAGGTAAGATGTACTAAATGAGATGTTACTTATGAGAAAAATACTTAAGTCTAAGAAATAATTAAATTTATTTCTTAGACTTTTTTAAATTTTAGTTTGTAATTGTAGAAAAGTGTAAATAATTTGATATAGATAAAATTAAAAAAAGATTGACATAGTGTATATAAACGATATATACTGTTACTGTAATAGTAAATAAAAAACTTAATTTATAAATAAGAGCTACGAGCTTTTATTTTTTTAACAACACTGTATATACTGAATATTAACGGAAGTGCAATGGGAGGAGCTATTATGGAAAATATATTAGAAATTAAGAATCTAACAAAAGAGTACAAGAATTTTAAACTAGATAATATATCCTTCAACATAGAGAAGGGATATATTATGGGATTCATTGGGGAAAATGGAGCAGGAAAAACCACAACAATAAAGCTTATAATGAATCTGTTAAGTAGAGATTGTGGAGAAATAAAGGTCTTTGGCAAAGATAATGTGAGGTATGAAAGAGAAATAAAAGAGAGAATTGCCTTTGTTTATGATGATTGCTTTTACTATGAGAATCTTTCAGTTAAGGATAATGGAAAAATGATTTCTAACTTTTATAAAAAGTGGGATTGGAAAGTTTTCACTAATTATCTTAAAAAATTTAATTTAGATGAGAAGCAGAAGGTTAAAGAATTATCCAAAGGAATGAAGATGAAGTTTGCTATTGCAATAGCACTTAGTCATAAGGCAGAATTCATAATACTTGATGAACCAACTTCGGGATTGGATCCAGTGATGAGAAGACAGGTTTTAGATATATTTCAGCAAGTAATTGAAGATGAGAATGTAGGTATTTTAATTTCAAGTCATATAACCTCAGACTTAGAGAAAATAGCAGATCATATAACTTATATTAAAAAAGGGAAGATAGTATTCTCCATGTCGACACCAGATTTAGAGGAAGAGTATAAGATTATTAAAGGAAACTTGAATTTATTAAAGGACATAGATATAAATCTTATATACGGATTAAGAGAAACACCTTATGGATTTGAAGGGTTGATAAGAGAAATTAGTAAAATTGATAGTAAAATAAGACATCAGCTTGTTATAGAAAAGCCAACTATTGAGGAAATTATGGTGTCTATAAATAAGGGGGCAGGAAAATAATGTGGAGAATGATTGAAAGAGAGTTAAAGACGAATTTATCTCTTTATACTAATCTTAGAGGGTTATCTATGATTTTAGTTGCTGTAGTATATCCTATGTTAGTAACTGAAATCACACTATTTAGTTATTTTATATTGATAGGTGGATTGACAAGTGTAGCTTTCACTGAGATGGAATCAAGGGATAGAGTTTATATTTCAATTTTAAGTGGACCATGTAAAAGAAGTGATTATGTATTTGGAAAGTTTATTGCTAATTTAATTTGGGTAGGAATTATTACTGTAGTAGGTTTAGTTTTAAATGCAATTCTCAATGGCATAGCTCCAGCTAAATGTTTAGCTATAGATAGTGGAACGGCAAAACTTATAGTAAGTTATATGTTAATTTTCATAGGTGTGTATTATCTACTTTATTTTTCATTAGGAATAAAATGGGCAAAGATTGGATACTTTGTTGTATTCTTTGCCATAATGGTTGGAGCAATGGGGTTTGAGGGCATTATTAAAAGTAGTAATACACCGCAGATTTTAAGGGGAGTAATGTTATTTCTAGAGAATAATTCAATTACAAATAATATTATTTTAATAGTTATAGTCGGCGGCATTCTTTCTCTGTTCGCATACATTTCTTTTATGGTTTACGATAGAAAGGACTTTTAGGGGGGATTTTAATGGTAGCACTTTTAAAAAAGGACTTTTTAACAAGTCGATATATATATAGTGTGATTACTTTAATAGTTGTAGCGGTACTAGTATTCATGGTAAGGATAAATCCTATGGGTGGAATGATGATAGCAGTACTTGGAAGTGTGCTAATTCCAGTTATTGTTAATAAGTTTACTGCCACAGAAGAAATGAGAAAGAACTATGACGTAGTAATGAATAGTTTTCCTGTAAAAAGGAGCGATGTAGTAGTTAGTAAGTACATGTACTATGTAATACTTCACTTTCTTACTGTAGTAATTCTACAAGGAATTATGATTTTAAATAACTTTGGAGATGTGGAGGTTTTATTAGCTGTATTAATAGCTCAAGGCGTAGCATTTTTATATTATATCCTTATGATAGGATTACCTAACTTTGTTTATTATCGTTTTGATTATGAAGTAGCAGCTAAGTACTCAACAATTATTACATTAGTTGTAGTTTACACTCCTATAATATTAATGGGATTCGTTGATAGAATAAATCCAAATATAAGAATAAGAGTTTTGGAGTATATATCAAAGGGAGAAATCAGTGGATTTATGTTGGCTGGTATACTATTTGCGATAGGTATTGTATTATATACCATAATTATAGTAGCCTCTGCTAAGGGTTATAGAAGACGTGATTTATAGTAGGTGATATACTAGAAGCTATGAAGTCTATTGATATAACAATATGAAACTTCACCTCATATTTATTCGGTGGGGTGCTCAAAGAGTAAGTTCGAGTGACTAAATCACGTGTGCCCTTCTGGTAAAAATTTAGAGTGTCACTTAACTAAAGATTGGAGGAAAATTAATGAATATAATAATAAATAACTCTTCAGGAGAGCCTATTTATTCTCAAATAGAAAAGCAAATAAAAGATGATATATTAACAAATAAACTAAGTGCTAACGAGCCGCTTCCATCTATAAGAGGCTTAGCTAAAGACTTAAGAATTAGTGTGATAACTACCAAAAGGGCCTATGATGAGCTAGAGCGAGATGGTTTTATTTACACAGTACCAGGAAAAGGTTCCTTTGTTGCAGCTCAAGATAAAGAGCTATTAAAAGAATCCATAATGAGAAATATGGAGGAATTTTTGATTAAAGCTATTGAAGAGGGAGCTAAGGCAGATATATCAGTAGATGAGATTTGTGAGATCATAAGAGTTTTGAGCCAGGAGCCAAATTCTTAAGTATGAATCCCAATTCAAAATTTAAAAAGGGGCGAGTGAATAATCATGGAAAATATATTAGAAGTAAAGAATATAAATAAATCCTATAAAAACTTTACTATGGAAAATTTATCATTGAAGTTACCAAAAGGCTTTATTATGGGTATTATTGGAGAAAATGGTGCTGGAAAGACTACTTTAATTAAGCTTATTATGAATCTTGTAAAAAGAGATAGTGGAGATATAGAGGTCTTCGGAATGGATAACCTTAAGTTTGAAAGAGAAGTTAAGGAAAGAATAGGTTTTGTTTACGACCAATGTTATTATTATGACCATATGACTATTGAGGAAAACAGCAAGATGGTTTCAAGGCTTTATAGAAAGTGGGATGAAAAGATATTTGATCGATATTTAAATAAGTTTTCTCTTAATAAAAAGCAGAAGCTGAAGGAACTTTCAAAAGGGATGAAGATGAAGTTTTCTTTGTCCATAGCGTTAAGTCATGGAGCGGAGCTAATTATTATGGATGAACCTACAGCAGGTTTAGATCCAATAGTTAGAGTTGAGGTGCTAGAGGAACTTCAGAAGCTTATGGAGGATGAAAATATAGGAATAATAATATCAACTCATATAACTTCAGATCTTGAGAAGATTGCAGATTATATTACATTCATTAAGGCTGGAAAGATTATATTTTCTAAATCAAAGGATAAGATTTTTGATGAGTATAAGGTTATAAAGGGTGATAAAGCTTTATTGACCAGGGATACAGAGATGTTATTTAAGGGAATAAGTAAGAATAACTATGGGTTTGAAGGCGTAACCAATAAAGTAGATGAAGTAAAAAGAGCTTTAGGCGCAAGAGTTATTGTAGAAAAAGCAAGTCTAGAGGATATAATGGTTTTATATGGGAAATAGTAAGTGGCTCCAGAGAAAAAAGTTTTCTTTGGAGCTTTTTTTATATGAATTTATTTGATAAAAAGATGTCGAATTTAATCGAAGTTATTATTGTTAAAATCAATTATGAGTTATAATTTATGATTTATAAT
>DALZNT010000061.1:0-22241 GCA_032005505.1 Clostridium sp.
TCATTAATTTTACCAATATCAATGGTAGGATACAGGTCATCAATAGATTTTAAAGCTCTTGTAAAATCATTACCACTGCCAGCAGGAATTATTCCTAATATGTTATTGGAACCGATAATCCCATTTAGAACTTCATTCATAGTGCCATCGCCACCAACACTATAAATAATATATTCTGAGTCGTGGTATTCTTTTGTTATCATGGTGGCATCCATTGGAGCCTCTGTATAATGAATAATATAGTCTAAGTTATGTTTTTCACATACGTTTTTAATATTTTTGGCTATCTTCAGACTCTTTCCTGCTCCAGCTAATGGGTTAACAATAAAAATATGCTTCATATAAACCCCCTTATTATGCAATTTAATATTAATATATTTAAGTAAAAGATAAATAATACTATATAATTATAGCATAAATCTATATTTTTGTTTAAACTTAAATAGCAAGTTAATAACTAGTGGAAGGTGATTTAAATGATGGAGTTATCCTTTAATAATATAGAAAAGTATCTAGATTCAACGAAGATATTTGAGGATATAAGTTTTCAAATATATGATAGGGAAAGAGTTGGGGTTGTAGGAGTAAACGGAAGTGGTAAAACCACTATTTTGAAGATGATAGCAGGAACAGTGGAGATGACTAGAGATGATAATGGAAGTATTTTTCTGCCTAAGGGAGCAACTATTGCATATCTTGAGCAAATTCCTACCTTTGAAGATGGGGTAAAAGTTCAAGATGTTTTAAATGGAGCATTTGAGGAACTTCATTCTAGGGAAGAAAGGATTAAGGAACTAGAGAAGAAAATGGAGCTGCGACAGGGGGATGATCTTGAGAGAATTCTAAAAGAGTATAGTAGATTACAGCATGAATATGAGGCAAAGGGTGGATATGGCCAAAAGGAAAAGCTAAGCAAGGTGTGTAAGGGGTTAAATTTTGAGAAAGATTTTCTAGAAAAGGATTTTGATATTTTAAGTGGTGGAGAAAAAACTACGGTTATGCTGGGAAAGATTCTATTACAAAATCCAGATATTCTTCTACTTGATGAGCCTACAAACCATTTGGATATGGAGTCAGTGGAGTGGCTGGAAGGATATTTAAAAAGCTATAAAGGTATTGTTATTGTTGTTTCTCACGACAGATATTTTCTAGATAGTGTAGTTACGAAAATAATTGAAGTTGAAGATATGTACTGTGAAACCTATAAGGGGAATTATTCTTCTTATGTGAAGCAAAAGGAAGAAAATATGCTTATTCAATTTGAAAACTATAAGGAGCAGCAGAAGAAAATATCCGCCATGGAGAAGGCAATTAAGGATTTGAGAGACTGGGCCATAAGGGCTGACAATAATAAGTTTTTCAAGAGAGCTGCAAGTATGCAGAAGAGCCTTGATAAAATGGATAGAATTAGTAAGCCAAAGTTTGAAAGGCAGAACATGAAGCTTTCCTTTAATGAAACGGGAAGGTCAGGTAATGATGTAATAGTGGTGAGAGATTTATGCAAATCTTATGAAGATAAGGAGCTATTTAGAAATGGAAATATGCTGATTAATTTTAGGAATAGAGTAGCCTTAATTGGAAGTAATGGAAGTGGGAAAAGTACTTTTGTAAAGATGCTCCTAGGAGAAGAGAATCTTGATAGTGGAAGGGCTAAGGTTGGTGAAAGTGTGAAGGCGGCATATCTTCCACAAAATATTGTATTTGAAAATGAGGAAGACTCCGTACTTGAGACCTTCAGAGAAGATTTTTCTATCTTAGAGGGGAAGGCAAGGGAGTATTTATCTAAATTTATGTTTTATGGACCGTCTGTATTTAAAAAGGTGAAGCATTTATCTGGAGGGGAAAGAGTTAGGCTTAAGCTGAGCATTCTTTTATTTCAGGATACAAATCTACTTATAATGGATGAGCCAACAAACCACTTAGATATTGATTCTATAGAAAATTTGGAGGAAGCTCTAAAGGAGTTTGAAGGAACTATATTTTACATTTCCCATGATAGATATTTTATCAATAATATTAGTGATAGAGTAATTGCCATTGAGGATAAAGCTTTTAAGAATTATGATGGGAATTATGATAGCTATAAGGGAGAGAGAGCTAAGTTAGAAGCATCCGTAGTTCAAGAGGAAAAGGTGAAGCTAGAAAAGCCTAAGAGGGTAAAGATAGTTGATGAAAAGAAAAAAATTCAAAAGGAAATTGAAAAACTAGAGATTAAAATAGAGAATCTTGAGGAAGACATAATGGAAATTGAAACGTTGATGCTAGAAGCTAGCACAGAATATGAAAAATTAAATGAACTTCATGAGAAAAAGGAAGAGTTGGAGACGGAGCTTAATGATATCTTTGTGTTATGGGAAGAAAAAAACGCAGAACTCAATTAAAAATTTGGGATAAGAATTCGTATTAGCAAATCTAAGAGTAAAGATATGCTATGGCCTGATATGTGTTGGTTTTGGAGTGTAGCATAGGATATTTGGAGCAGATAAGGTATAAAGAAAGCTGTATTAACATATAAATTTATATATTTGAGTATATAGAGGTGTGTTTATGGTTAGATCTTTAAAACAAGTATTAGCTATGATTTTATCTATACTGCTGGTTGGATGTGGTGCGAAAAATAAATCTACTGTGGCTACTGATGATGTTAGGGAACTTAGAAGAGAGAGTGAGCACTTTGAGTTTTACTTAATAGAAAAGGATACTAAGTGCTTAGATGATTTGGAAAAAAATCTTGAGGATAACTATGAAAAAATATCAGAAAATTTGAGGGTTACTTTGAAAAGTAAGATAAAAGTAAATATTTATCCTTCCATTGAAGAATTTCATAGTAATGCTGGAATAAGTAATCCTGAAGATTGGATGGTTGGAGTAGCTAAAGAAGATGAAATTCTTATGGTATCTCCTCTTAATCCAGGGAAGGTTCATAATTACGAAGGTTTAATGCAGGTTGTAGTCCATGAATTTACACATATATTGGTTGGTAAAATAAATAGCTCAACGGATACTTATTTAAATGAAGGTATTGCAGTGGTAGAATCAAAACAAATAGATAAAAACATGAAAAGATGGTTAAAGAAAGCCTCAAAAGAGGATAAGCTACCAAGGATAGAAGAGATGAGAAATAATTTATTTGGATTGAAACAGCCCTATTGCTTTGCGGGAGGCTTTATGGATTTTCTAGTTAATGAATATGGCTATGATAAGGTTGTTGAGATAATAGGAAAGAATGTAAAGCTAGAGGAGACCACGGGGTTGGACAAAGAAGAGCTTTGGGTAGAGTGGAAGCAGTATATTGATGAGAATTATTAGAGTTCATGGAAGAAATACCAAGGGTTCAAGAAGCCTTGGTATTTTTGCTTTGATAAGTTTTATTTTTCCAATACATTGATATTTATCGATATGAAGCATATAATAGAGTACAGATGAAAAAATAAAACTGAAAGGAGAGAAAAAGATGGATAACAAATATGCAGATAGTGCAAGAATATTTAAGTCATTTTGTGATGAAAATAGATTGAAAATATTAGAGATTCTTCAAAGTGGTGAAAAGTGTGCGTGTGTACTGCTAGAGAGTCTTCAAATCTCTCAGTCTACCTTATCTCATCATATGAAAATCCTTGTGGATGGCGGTATCGTTAATTCTAGAAAAGAAGGAAAGTGGACTCATTATTCTATCTCTCAAGAAGGATGTCAAGGTGCTAGGGAGCTACTTGGGAAGATTACAGATACATATAGTGATGATAAAGATAATGATTGTTCATGCAAATAAGCCATCTTTAAGGAGATGGCTAAAAAAAGAGGTTATATATCGATAAAAATAGATATGTAAATATTACAATGAAAGGCGGTATAGAATTATGGAGCTTATTGAAACAGGCTGGCTATTTTTTCAAAACCAGATTCTTGGAATGAAATGGCTTAATGATGTTATAGGAAATTTACTCTCTTCCTTAGGAATTGACATAACAGGGCGTTTAGGTGGCAGTCTACAATTTTTTATTTATGATACTATTAAGATTTTTGTTCTGCTATCCATATTAATTTTTATTATTTCTTATATTCAAAGTTACTTTCCACCAGAAAGAACTAAAAAAGTATTAAGAAAATTTGATGGTATTGGAGCTAATATTTTATCAGCACTTCTTGGAACAGTAACACCATTTTGTTCTTGTTCTTCAATTCCACTATTTATAGGGTTTACAAGTGCAGGATTGCCAGTAGGAGTAACATTCTCCTTCCTTATTTCTTCACCTTTAGTTGATTTAGGCTCACTTATTCTCCTCATGAGTATTTTTGGTGCTAAAATTGCAGTGGCGTATGTTATTGTAGGGCTTATTCTTGCTGTTTTAGGTGGTACTCTTATTGAGAAACTAGGAATGGAAAAATATGTTGAGGACTTTATTAAGAGTGCTAGTAGTGTGTATATTGATTCGCCTGATCTTACTAAACATGAGCGTAGAGTATATGCAAGGGAGCAGGTTCAGGCAACGGTTAAAAAAGTATTTTGGTATGTAATTGTTGGAGTTGGTATTGGTGCTTTAATTCACAATTGGATTCCAACTCATGTAATTCAAAGAATTTTAGGGGAGAATAATCCATTTTCGGTGTTAATCGCTACAGTAGTAGGAATTCCTATGTATGCAGATATATTTGGTACTATTCCAATTGCAGAAGCACTATTTGCTAAAGGTGTTGGTATTGGAACAATTTTATCCTTCATGATGGGCGTTACAGCACTTTCACTGCCATCTATGATTATGCTTAGAAAAGCTGTTAAACCAAGATTGTTAGGAATTTTTGTTGCAATTGTGGCAGTGGGAATTGTACTAATAGGATATTTCTTTAATGCATTTCAATTTTTATTTATATAAATATATGAGGAGGATTTAATTATGGCTATATTTGGATTTGGAAAGAAAAGGGAAGAGAAAAAGGATGGCTGCTGCTGTGGAGGTGCTTGTAATGAGCAAACTATGAAGGAAGCTGAAAAATCACAAAAGGATGGAACTTCAATTAAAGTTTTAGGATCTGGATGTGCAAAATGTAATCAATTAGAGGAATCAGTTAGAGAGGCATTAACTCAATTAGGATTAGATACAACTATTGACCATGTAACAGATTTTGCGCAGATTGCTTCCTATGGAGTAATGACTACGCCTGCTCTTGTAGTATATGGAAAAGTAGTATCTTATGGTAAGGTGTTAAAAACAGAGGAAGTTGTAAGTTTAATAAAGAGAGCACGAGGATAATATGAATAATGGGAAAATCACATTAAAAAACTTTGAATGTAAGCCAAAGGTTGCTTTTGTATGCGTCCATAATTCTTGTCGTAGTCAAATGGCAGAGGCGCTAGGGAGAAAAATTGCTAGTGATGTTTTTGAAAGTTATTCTGCAGGAACAGCTATAAAAGAGAAGATTAATCAAGATGCTGTTAGACTTGTTAAGGAAATTCATAATATAGATATGGAAAAAACACAGCGTAATAAACTTATTGAAGACATTCCAGCAGTAGATATTGTAATAACTATGGGATGTAATGTTAATTGTCCATTCTTGACCTGCGAATATAGAGAAGATTGGGGACTTGAAGATCCAACAGGTAAAAGTGATGAGGAATTTAAGAAGATAATCGATAAGATAGAAGATAATATAAGGGAATTAGCTGAAAGATTAAAGAGCTAAGTAGTAAAAGATTAAAAATAAATACCAAGGTTTCGAATTAAAGAAGCCTTGGTATTTATTTTTATTATTATTTAGTATCTAAATCTATTTTAGTTTTAACCAGGTAGTGTTCATATATATTCTTAACTATAATTTTGATAATGTTATATAGCGGAACAGCCAGGAAAGCTGCAAAGAAGCCTCCAAAGTATACACTTACTGTTACTACAAGAATTGTTGTTAAAGGATGCATGTTAAGATTATTTCCTGTTATGTTAGGTGTAATAACGTTACCCTCAAGTTGTTGCACTACTACAGTTAGAATTATGATTTTAACTAGCATAGGAAAGCCCATACCTAGTGCTATAAGCACAGCCGGTAATATTCCAAGTATTACACCTAGAAATGGAATAAAGGCTGTTATAAGAGAAAATATGGCAAGTACTAAGGCATTTGGCATACCTATGATAACATAACCAATAAACATTAATACTCCAATAACGCAGGCTACCATTACTTGTGATGTTATATACTGCTTTAGAATCGTATCAATTTCATGAAGTATTTTAAAAAGGGTAGTTTTGGTTCTAGAAGGTATGAAAGAGGTAAAGGTACCAAAAATCTTTCTATCATCCTTTAAAATGTAGAACATAATTATTGGGATTAGAATTACTTGAGCAAAGAAATTTCCTATGGAACTAGCAACACCATAGATATTCTTTGAAATAGAAACAATTGAATTAGATACATACTCAACTATACTTTGAACTAAGTCGGGAAGATTTAGCATTTCACCTAGCTGAGGGAACAAGTATGAGTATTTATTAGATAGACTGTTTACTGAATCTATTATTGTTGAAATTAAGCTTTCTCCTTGAGTTCTGATGATTGAGGAAGCATAAATTGAGATATATACTATTAGAAGTATTATAAGGAGCATTGAAATAGCTGTAGCAATTCCGCTTGAAAACTTCTGCTTTTCAAAAAATCTTTTTAGCGGTCGCACCAAGTAATATAGAAACACTGCTAGAACTATAGGTAAAAACATAGCATTTAATATAGTTGCTATAGGCATTATTATAAAATTCATTTTTGAAAATAGGAATAGAGCAACTAAGACTAAATTTATAATAAGAAGTATTTGTATTGTTTTTGTGTTGGAATTAATCTTCATTTTATCCTCCTTTTAATGGTGATAGCTGTATTATAGCATAGATATATATGTATTAAAGGGGGATGATATTCATATTAATAGTAAATTCAAAATTGTTTATAAGATATTTACAGTTTGGGGGTTCAAGTAGGGTGGGAGATAGAAAGTATTTGAAGAATATATGAAAAAAGAGCCCTGGAAAAAGACTCTTAAGTATTATAAATTTATATATTACCTTATAAATTTAAGATTTATAAAGGGTATAGATATAGAAAACTCCCAAAGTGTGGATAAAACTGGGGATAATGTGGAAAAAAATGTAATTAAGCCCGAGAGCTAGGATATTTTATCCACATTTTTCATGTTAACCTTTGAAATTAGATATTCTTGTAATTCCTTGCAACCTTCTTTATCCATGTGCCGAACACCTTCAAGTTTGTATTTAAGGCCCATAGTTTCATACTTATTAACACCTAAAAGGTGATATGGTAATAATTCTATCTTATCTACATTAGGAATTTCATTGTTAATAATTTCGCTGATTTTATCCATGTGTTCTATGGTATCAGTATATCCAGGAACAACTACGTGTCTAACCCAAACTCTTGTATTAGAACGTCTTAGAGCATCTAAAAATGTATTAATACCATTTGAGTCACATCCAGTAAGAAGGACATAACCATGGCTGTTAATATGTTTTATATCTAATAAAACTAAGTCAGTATATTTTAATATCTCATCATAGTTTCCATCTCCATAGCCAGCGGTATCTATAGTTGTATGGATATCATTTTCTTTACACTTCTTTAAGAGTTCTAGTAAAAATTCAGGCTGCATTAGAGGATCTCCACCTGAGAAGGTAACTCCACCGCCTGAACGTTCGAAGTAAGGTCTAAAGCGAAGAATCTTTTTTATTAATTCATCGGTAGTAACGACATTTCCATCTTTTAAATTCCATGTATCGGGATTATGACAATATGAGCATCTTAACTTGCAACCTTGAAAAAATATTACCGTTCTTATTCCAGGACCATCAACAAGCCCCATACTTTCTATTGAGTGAATTCTACCTGTTTCCATTTTAAAGACCTCCAGTGTTTTTGGTGATTTACATGTTAAAATTAACTTTAAACAAAAATACATTATAATATGAAGCAATGAATTATAGTATTAAGCATTTCTCTTGAAAATTAATTTAAATCTTTATTTAGTATAAGAGAAATACCCATTGCTGAGTATTTCTCTTACTTATTATATATATATTAATTTAAAGGATGGATTTTTAAAAGAAACTCCTTCTCACATGCGTTCGAATGAGTAAGTTCACGTAACCAAATATAAAATTTGGAGGTTCACTTACATTGAAGCGTGGAATGTTCTGTTTATAACATCAAGTTGTTGCTCTCTTGTTAACTTGATGAAGTTTACAGCATATCCAGAAACTCTGATAGTTAATTGTGGATACTCTTCTGGGTGATCCATAGCATCTAATAGAGTTTCTCTATCGAATACATTAACGTTTAAGTGATGAGCGTTTTGTCCGAAGTATCCGTCCATCATAGCACTTAAGTTAGAGATTCTGTCTTCTGGAGTTTTTCCTAAAGCATCTGGAATTATTGAGAAGGTATTTGATATACCGTCTTGAGAATGCTCGTATGGTAATTTAGCAACTGAGTTTAATGATGCTAATGATCCACTTGAATCTCTTCCGTGCATTGGGTTAGCTCCTGGTGCAAATGGCTCTCCAGCTTTTCTTCCACATGGAGTAGTACCAGTTTTCTTACCGTAAACAACGTTTGAAGTTATAGTTAGAACTGATTGAGTGTGGTATGCATTTCTGTAAGTCTTGTTCTTTCTGATTTTTGTCATCATGTTTTCAACTAAGAACTTAGCAATGTCATCAACTCTATCGTCGTCGTTTCCGAATTTAGGGAAGTCTCCTTCAACTTCGAAATCAACAGCTATTCCTTCTTCGTTTCTGATTGGCTTAACTTTAGCGTATTTTATAGCAGATAGAGAGTCAGCACATACTGAAAGTCCAGCTATACCACAGGCCATTGTTCTAAATACATCTCTGTCATGTAAAGCCATTTGTAATGATTCATAAGAATATTTATCGTGCATGTAGTGGATGCAGTTTAGAGTATTAACATAAAGGTTAGCTAACCAATCTGTCATAACATCGAACTTCTCCATTACTTCATCGTAGTTTAAGTACTCAGAAGATATTTTCTCCATCTTAGGTGCAACTTGCATTCCGTATTTCTCATCTACTCCACCGTTTATAGTGTAAAGTAATGTTTTAGCAAGGTTAACTCTAGCTCCGAAGAATTGCATTTGCTTACCAACTCTCATTCCAGATACGCAGCAAGCTATAGCGTAGTCATCTCCCCAGTATGGAGTCATTAAATCATCGTTTTCGTATTGAACTGAACTTGTGTCTATAGAAATCTTAGAGCAGAAATCTTTGAAGCCTTGAGGTAATCTAGTTGACCATAGAACAGTTAAGTTTGGCTCTGGTGAAGGTCCTAAAGTGTAAAGAGTATTAAGTACTCTGAATGAGTTCTTAGTAACTAAAGTTTCACCGTTTAATCCCATACCACCGATTGATTCAGTAACCCAAGTTGGATCTCCAGAGAATAATTGATCGTATTCTGGAGTTCTTAAGAATTTAACTAATCTTAACTTCATTACGAAGTGATCCATTATTTCTTGAGCTTCATCTTCTGTTATAGTTCCATTGTCTATATCTCTTTGGATATAGATATCAAGGAATGTAGAAGTTCTTCCTAGAGACATTGCTGCTCCGTTTTGTTGCTTTATTGCAGCTAAGAATCCGAAGTATAACCATTGAACTGCTTCTTGAGCATTTGCAGCTGGAGCTGATATATCAAGTCCGTAGCTAGCAGCCATTTCTTTTAATTCTTTAAGTGCAATTATTTGATCAGAAAGCTCTTCTCTTAATCTCATTACATCTTCATCTATAGTTGTAACTTCTAAGCTCTTCTTTTGAACCATTTTATCTTCTATTAATTTATTAACTCCATAAAGAGCGACTCTTCTGTAGTCTCCTATGATTCTTCCTCTTCCGTATGCATCTGGAAGACCAGTAACTATACCAGATTTTCTAGCAAGTCTCATTTCGTCAGTGTATACATCAAATACTCCTTGGTTGTGAGTTTTTCTGTACTTGCTGAAGATTTCAGAGGTTTTAGCAGCAACTTCGAAACCATAAGCTTTAGCTGCGTTCTCAGCCATTCTTATTCCACTTTGTGCTATAACAGCTCTTTTTAAAGGAGCATCAGTTTGAACTCCAACAATTTTTTCTAATGCTTTATCTATGTATCCAGGGTTGTATTCGTTTATTCCAGATATTGTTTCTGTATCAACGTCTAATACTCCACCATTTGCTCTTTCTTGCTTAAATAATTCACTTACTTCATCCCATAACTTAGTAGTAGCTTCTGTAGCTCCAGATAGGAATGATGCATCACCATCGTATGCAGTGTAGTTGTTTTGTATAAAGTCTCTTACGTTAACTTCATTTTTCCAAGTTTTACCTTTGAATCCGTTCCATTGAGTAAACATATAAAAATCCTCCTCTAACTATAAATTTAAATATCATTATATTTACAATATTTAAAAAAGATGAAATATTCTTCTAAAACTGTTATGTAATAATTTGCAACAGTTGTATAAAACCTTGTAAAACAAAGGTTTTATGCCTTTCATCTGTTATAATTGTACGACTATAACAGATGAAACACAACAGTTTTTTAAAAGAAAAATCAAGTTTTAATATTGCGAATATTTACGAAGTGAAGGTTTGAATTTTCTTTAAATCTTAATATTAAAATGTTAATTTTCACTAACTTGAGTTATAATAATTTTAGAACTATATAAGTTTATAGTATAATTTTGAAAAATATAGTATCAGGTTATTACACACTATAGCAAAATTAAATAAATACTATGGAGGTATGAGCTGTGGGAAGAAAACCAAGTATGTTTAGTAAGAACTACCGAAGAGAATTGAAGCAAAGAAGGATAAAACACTCATTAATAATTGTATGCATAATAGTATTAGTAGGTGGAGTTGTAATTTCATATGATAAAGGAAGTGTATATGTCAAGAATCATTTAATGAAATATGGTAATAATAGTGAAATGAGTGATACAGGTAAGAGTAAAGATGAAACTGTACCGGTAGTTGATAACTTAGAGGTTGAGGAAGATGCAAATGAACAAGAGAATTTATCTACCTTTGAAGCAAAGTTAAGTTCAGGTAAATCAATAGTTATTACTTTAAAGGAAGAAGAAAATAAAAAGTTGGTAGAAAAGGTGGAAAGCGTAGAGGGGATTAAAAGCAGTATATCTCCATCTAAAGAAAAAGTATTGATACTTGATAAAGAAACTCAAGATATATATATAGTAGATAATTTGGAGACCATAACAGCAATAACAAATTCTGAATATGTTGCTACTACTAATGAAGTGTTTACAAAAGAGACTGTGCTTCAATATAATAAAGATTATAAGTGGGTAGATAGTGCAGAATTTATTGATGATACATATGTGGCTTATAGCAGTGAGTTACCTTGGATAAATGAAGAGGGCTATAAATACCTTTGGATAGTTAATACAGCAGATAATAATCATAGGGGTTACTTTTCTATAACAGGAAAGGAAATGGCTTTTGGACCTATTATAGATGAAGGGATTACTGTACTGGTAGATAATAGAGAAGTTGTAGTTAATGCTCAAGGAAAAATAATAAATGATGTTAAAAGTAGATAAATTTAAAAAGTGTTGTAAATAGTAAGTGTGTTATTGTATAATTTATTAGGTAATATACAATTTTATCGTGAAAGCTTAATTGAGCTGGGATAAATAGGGATATAGTAATAAATACACTATTTACTTTGCTAAATTTATGTTATAATTTTAGAAGTATAGAAATGGTAATATTAGGAGGAAGAACAATGAACGTTAAAATGGAGAAACTAGAGAAAAACGTTGTTAAATTTGAAATAACAGTAGGGGCAGATAAACTTGCAGAAGCAATAAAGAAATCTTATGCTAAAAACGCTAAGAAATTCAATGTTCCTGGATTCAGAAAAGGTAAAGCTCCAATGAACATAATAAAAAAATATTATGGTGATACTGCTTTATATGAGGATGCTATAAACTACATATGCGATTCAACATACCCAAAAGCATTAGTTGAAAATAACATCAACCCAGTAGATTACCCTTCAATAGACATCGTTCAAATTGAAGAAGGAAAAGACTTTATATACACTGCAACAGTTACAGTTGTACCTGAAGTAGAGCTTGGTGCATATAAAGGGATAGAAGCTAAAAAAGAAGTTGCTGAAGTTACAGCAGAAGACGTTGAAAACAAATTAAAAGAAATGCAAGCTCAAAACACAAGAGTTGAAGCTAAAGATGGCGCTATCGTTAAAGGTGACATAGCTGTTATAGACTTCAAAGGATTTGTAGATGGAGTTGCTTTTGAAGGCGGAGAAGCTAAAGATTACGAACTAGAAATTGGTTCAGGAAGCTTTATTGATACATTTGAAGATCAATTAGTAGGACTTTCTGCTGGAGAATCTAAAGAGGTTAATGTTAACTTCCCAGAGCAATATGGTAAAGAAGATTTGAACGGTAAGCCTGCTAAATTCGAAGTAACTATTAATGCTGTTAAAGGTAAAGAGTTACCAGAAATAACTGATGAGTTTGCTGCTGAAGTATCTGAGTTCGAAACATTAGAAGAATTAAGAAACAACATAAAAGAAGAATTAGTTAAGGCTAACGAAGCTAAAGCTCAAAATGATTATGAAATTGCAGTAATGGAAGCAGTTGTAGCTAATGCAAATGTTGAAGTTCCAGATGCAATGGTAAACAGAGAATTAGATTCAATGATCCAAGACTTAGAAAATAGATTAAAGTATCAAGGATTAGATATAGCAAGCTACTTCAAGTTTACAAATACAACTGAAGAAGATTTCAGAAACCAAATGACAGAAATCGCTGCTAAGAACGTTAAAAACGAATTAGTTATAGATGCAATAGCTAAAGCTGAAAGCATAGAAGCTACTGAAGAAGAAATAAAAGAGAGAGCTACTGACCTTGCATCTAAATATGGTGAAGCTGATAAAGTTGAAGAAACAGTTAACCGTTTATTACAAGTTCAAAGAGGCTACCTTGCAACTCAAATAGTAAATGAAAAAATCAAGAACCTAATAATGGAAAATAGTAAATCTATATAAGTTTAAAAATAATTGCCAGTCTAGACTGGCAATTATTTTAAAATAAATAGGTTAAAATGTTTTTAGTAAGGATATAATATAAGATGTTCTGAAAAATTTACATGGAGGAGGGTTTATTTATGAGTAGTTATATACCAATGGTTGTAGAGCAAACAGGTAAGGGTGAAAGATCCTATGATATATTTTCTAGACTGTTAAAGGAAAGAATTATATTTTTATCAGATGAGGTAAATGATGCAACTGCAAGTTTAGTTGTAGCTCAACTTTTATTCTTAGAATCTGAGGATCCTGATAAAGATATATATCTATATATAAACAGTCCAGGTGGTTCAATAACATCTGGAATGGCAATTTATGACACTATGAACTATATCAAATCAGAAGTTTCTACTATATGCATAGGTATGGCAGCTTCAATGGGAGCGTTTTTACTTGCAGCAGGACAAAAGGGTAAGAGATTTGCTTTACCGAATAGTGAAATAATGATACACCAACCACTAGGTGGATTCAAAGGTCAAGCTACAGATATCGATATTCATGCAAGAAGAATTTTAAAAACTAAAGAAACACTTAATGAGATATTAAGTGAAAGAACAGGGCAACCTCTAGATAAAATTAAATTTGATGTGGAAAGAGATTATTTTATGTCCGCAGAAGAAGCTAAAGAATATGGATTAGTTGATGAGGTAATTGATAAAAAGAAATAGCTTTAAAGGGGTGTTGACATGCCAAGAAATGATGAAAAGAAAAAGTTTAAATGTTCCTTTTGTGGTAAAAGCGAAGAACAGGTAAGAAGACTTATTGCTGGACCTGGAGTATATATATGCGACGAATGTATTGAACTTTGCTCTGAAATCATAGTTGATGAAAGAGAAGAAGATGTTCAAATTGACATGGGCACATTACCTAAGCCTAAGGAAATTAGAAAATATCTAGATCAATATGTTGTAGGTCAAGATGATGCGAAGAAGGCTTTGGCTGTAGCCGTATACAATCACTACAAAAGAATTAATTCTATAGTAGCAGAAAGTGATATTGAGCTGCAAAAGAGTAATATCCTTCTTTTAGGACCAACAGGTTCAGGTAAAACTTTATTGGCTCAAACTTTAGCAAAAATGCTTAATGTACCTTTTGCTATTGCTGATGCTACTACTCTTACTGAAGCAGGTTATGTTGGAGAAGATGTAGAAAATATTCTACTAAAACTAATTCAAAATGCCGACTACGATGTTGAGAGAGCTGAAAGAGGAATTATTTATATAGATGAGATTGATAAGATTGCTCGTAAATCTGAAAATCCATCAATAACTCGTGATGTATCAGGAGAAGGAGTTCAACAAGCACTATTAAAAATTCTTGAAGGAACTGTATCATCTGTACCACCACAAGGTGGTAGAAAACATCCTCATCAAGAGTTCATTCAAATAAATACATCTAACGTACTATTTATTTGTGGTGGAGCTTTTGATGGATTAGAGAAGATAATTGAGAGAAGAACTCAAAAATCAGCAATGGGATTTGGAGCAGAAGTTATGTCTAAGGAAAGCAAGGACTTAGGTGAAGTATTCAAGGCTATAATGCCACAAGACTTACTTAAGTTTGGATTAATTCCTGAGTTTGTAGGTAGAATACCTGTTATAGTAACTCTTGAAAACTTAGACGAAGAAGCTTTAGTTAAAATCCTAAGTGAACCTAAGAATGCTTTAGTAAAACAATATCAAAAACTTTTTGAAATTGATGATGTTCAGCTAGAGTTTGATGAAGAATCACTTAAGGCTATAGCTAAAGAAGCTATAAAGAGAAAAACGGGTGCAAGAGGTCTTAGAGCAATAATCGAAGATATCATGCAAGGAGTAATGTATGAGGTACCTTCACGTGAGGAAGTTGAAAAAGTAATCATTCACGAAACTACTTTAACAACTAAAGAACCTGAATATATTATAGCTGAAAATGGCAAGAGAGAGCCATTAAAAATAGAGAGCAAAAAGGGTGTTAAAAGAGCACCGGAGCTTGCTTAAACATTGTTATTATAGTTAAAAAACTGCTGAATTTCAGCAGTTTTTTTTCTTATATTTTCTTATATTAGAATATAAATGAAACAGAATGATAATAATACTATTGTGCCAGTAAAATAATAGAGGAGGAAAGGTTAATTTACTTATGAAGTAAATTGACATAAATAAATCTATGACATCTATAATAATTATAATACAGTTATTTGTTACAATAGTAATGGGACTTTACTTTTATAATGCTTTAAAAGGACAGAAAGGCTCTAAAGTAGTAATAAGTAAAGAAAATAGTAAAGAAGCAGAAAAGCTTAGAAGGATGAAAAATATAAGTCTTACTGAACCTTTAACAGAAAAAAGTAGACCTAAAACATTTGAAGATATAATAGGTCAAGAAAAAGGAATTAAAGCTTTAAAGGCAGCAATTTGTGGTCCGAATCCACAACACGTAATAATTTATGGGCCTCCAGGAGTAGGAAAGACAGCTGCAGCTAGACTAGTTCTTGAAGCAGCAAAATTAATTCCAAGTTCACCATTTAGAGGCTTTTCACATTTTGTAGAAATAGATGCCACAACTATAAGATTTGATGAAAGAGGAATAGCGGACCCACTTATTGGTTCTGTTCATGATCCTATCTATCAAGGGGCTGGCCCTCTTGGAATTGCGGGAATACCACAGCCAAAGCCAGGCGCAGTTACCAAGGCTCACGGAGGGATTCTATTTTTAGATGAAATAGGAGAATTACACCCTATAGAGTTAAATAAACTCTTGAAGGTCCTAGAGGACAGAAAAGTATTTTTGGATAGTGCTTACTACAATAGTGAGGATCCAAATATGCCTAGCTATATTAAGGAGATATTTGATGAAGGACTCCCAGCAGATTTTAGGCTTATTGGTGCAACTACAAGAAGTCCAGAGGAAATTGTACCTGCAATTAGGTCTAGATGTGTAGAGATATTCTTTAGAGCTCTTGATGGAGATGAGGTAGAGCTCATTGCTAGAAATGCAGTAGATAAAATGGGCTTATTAATTGATGATGAGGCTGCAAAACTAGTGGGTTTATATGCTAGCAATGGTAGAGATGCTGTAAATTTAGTTCAGCTAGCTTGTGGTATTGTAATTAATGAAAAAAGAGAAAAGATAGGCGTTGCTGAAATACAATGGGTTATAGAGAATGGTCAGTATTCACCAAGACCTAATAAAAAGGTTTGTTCTAAGCCTAAAATTGGATATGTAAACGGATTAGCTGTATTTGGGTCTAATATAGGTTCGGTTATGGAAATTGAAGCTACAGCAAGAAGAATAGATGGTAGAGATGGTACCGTGATGGTAACTGGAATTGTAGAGGAAGAAGAAATTGGAGATAAGAACAGAAAACTTAGAAGAAAAGGTACTGCAAGGAACTCTATAGATAATGTATTGACTGTTCTTGAAAGATTTTATAACGTGGATATTAAGCAGTATGATATTCATGTTAATTTTCCAGGAGGTCAACCAGTAGATGGACCTTCAGCAGGAGTTAGCATAACAACGGCCATATATAGTGCCATAACAGGTAAAACAGTAGATAATCTTCTTGCAATGACAGGGGAAATTTCTATTCATGGTGAAGTAAAGCCTGTTGGAGGGGTTACAGCTAAAATAACTGGAGCCATAAAGGCAGGAGCTAAAAAGATCATAATTCCTAAAGAAAACTGGCAGGATATATACTCTGATTTTCAAGAAATTGAAGTAATACCTATGAGCAATATAAAAGAAGTTATTGATGAAGCAATTGTTAGTGAAACTGTTCTTCATGTAAATATTGATAATAAAGAAAATTCCTTTGGTATAATGGCATCACCACCCAAGCTAGATGCATAATGAAATCCCTAGAGTGATTTATAGCCTTATCACTCTAGGGATTAATTTGATTGAAAAAATACTGTTTTGAATGTATAATAGACTAGTCTAATTATATAATTATGAAGTCACTATAGTTTCAGATTGATGAAAACATATCATTGAATATTTTATATATAGTTGCAATTTAGAAAATAAGGAGATGATAGTATGGAGAGTAAGTTAGTTAAGCTACCATTAATTCCACTTAGGGGATTAAGTATTTTTCCACATATGGCCTTAAACTTTGATATTGGAAGACCAAAATCAATTGAGGCTATAGATAAAGCGATGAATGATAACCAAAAGATATTTGTTGTAACTCAAAGGGTAGCAGCTTTAGAGAATCCTACAAGAAAAGATATATATACTATTGGATGTGTATGCACAATAAAACAATTTATGAAGCTTCCAGGGGATAACCTAAGAGTGTTGGTTGAAGGTGAATATAGAGCTACATTAGTAAATTATATTGATGAAGAAGATTGTATTTATGGTGAAATAGAAGCTATAGAAGAAGCTGAAATTAAAGATGAGATAGAAGCACAAGGATATAAAAATTCTTTAAATGATATGTTTAGTGACTATTTAGAATTAGTTGGGGAAGAATTTAATGATCTAATGACAGAGTTAGAGGAAGAGGAAAATGATAGTGTTTACTGTGATGTAATTAGTGCCTTCCTTCCTGTTAATGGTGATGTTAAGCAGGAGCTTTTAGAGATAACTTCTATTAAAGAGAGAATGGAAAAACTTTTAATTATTTTAAAGAAGGAAATTGAAATAATTAAAGTTGAGAAGTTAATTGGAGATAAGGTTAAAGCTAAGGTAAGTGCATCTCAAAAGGAATATTACCTAAGAGAACAACTAAAAGTAATTCAAGATGAACTTGGTGAAGAAGATGACCTTACGAAGGAGCTTGAAAATTACGGAAAGCTTATAGTTAAGAGTAAGTTACCTAAAGATGTTAAAGAAAAGGTAGAGTATGAGATGGGAAGATTAAAAAATGTTGGTCTTTCATCTCAAGAGGGTTCAGTTATAAAAACTTATCTAGATACTGTATTTGCAATGCCTTGGAGTAAGATAACTAAAGATAATTTAGATATTAAAAATGCAAAAATAGTTTTAGATAATGAGCATTATGGACTTGAAGATGTAAAGGAAAGAATTATTGAGCATTTAGCAGTTAGAAAAATGAGCAATGGCCTTAAGTCTCCAATTTTATGTTTAGTTGGACCTCCTGGAGTTGGTAAAACTTCTATAGCTAAATCTGTAGCTAATTCGCTAGGTAGAAAATTTGTTAGAATGAGTCTTGGCGGAGTTAGAGATGAAGCTGAGATTCGTGGACATAGAAGAACTTATATAGGAGCTATACCAGGAAGAATAGTAGCTGCCCTTAAGGAAGCTGGTTATAGAAATCCAGTTTGTCTATTAGATGAGATTGATAAAGTATCAAAGGATTATAAGGGTAATGTAGAAGATGCTTTACTTGAAGTTTTAGATTCAGAGCAAAACAAAACCTTTAGAGATCATTATCTAGATGTGGATTTTGATTTATCAAAAGTCCTATTTATTACTACAGCTAATACACTAGATACTATCTCAAGACCACTTCTTGATAGAATGGAAATTATCGAGGTTTCAGGATATACTACTGAAGAAAAGTTCCAGATATCTAAGAAGCATTTGATTACAAAGATAATGAAGGAACACTCATTAGAAGAAGGCGTAATTAATATTACTGAGACTGCTATTAAAGCTGTGATTGAAAATTATACTAGAGAATCTGGAGTAAGAAGTTTAGAAAGAAAGTTATCTTCACTTGTAAGAAAAGCAATTACTGAACTTCTAGAAAAGAATAAGAAAAGTATAACTATAAATTCTATGGGAGTTAGTAAGTTCCTAGGACCAGAAGTATTTAGTTATGATGACTTAGATAAGGAAAATAAGCTTGGTGTAGTTACTGGACTTGCTTGGACTGGATACGGTGGAGATACACTTCCAGTAGAGGCTATGGTAATGGATGGTGACGGGAAATTCCAGCTTACAGGACAATTAGGAGATGTAATGAAAGAGTCTGCAAAGGCGGGTTACAGCTATGTTAGAGCTCATTGTACAGAGTATGGAATAGATAATAACTTCTATAAGAATAAAGATATTCATATTCATATTCCTGAGGGAGCTATTCCAAAGGATGGACCTTCAGCTGGAGTAACTATGATTACAGCTATGATTTCTGCCTTGAGTGGACGACCAGTAGATTATTCTGTGGCTATGACCGGAGAAATAACTCTTACAGGTAGAGTTTTACCTATAGGTGGATTAAAAGAAAAAAGTTTAGCTGCATATAGGATGGGTATAAAAACTATAATTATTCCTAAAGCTAATGAAAAAGATTTAAAAGATATACCAAAAACAGTTAAAAACAAAATAAAATATATACCAGTAGAAAAAGTAGAAGATGTACTTAAAAATGCATTAATTGGAGAGATTAATAATGGAAATTAAACAAGCAGAATTTTATACCTCAGCAGTAAAACCAGGACAATATCCTGAAGATGGAAGAGTGGAAATTGCCTTTGTCGGAAGATCTAACGTAGGTAAGTCATCACTTATTAACACAGTTACAAACAGAAGAAAATTAGTAAAAGTAAGTGGAACTCCAGGTAAAACTAGACTTATAAACTTCTTTACTATCAACAATGAGTTTTATTTTGTTGACCTTCCAGGTTATGGCTATGCAAAAGTTTCTAA
This sequence comes from Clostridium sp., assembly GCA_032005505.1. Taxonomy (GTDB): domain Bacteria; phylum Bacillota; class Clostridia; order Clostridiales; family Clostridiaceae; genus Clostridium_J. Next base: position 19,729 of record DALZNT010000061.1, read on the forward strand.
AACCGAGCAAGCAAAATGGGGCGGAATGATGGAATTATACTTAACAAATAGACCACAACTTAAAAAAGTTGCTCTATTAGTTGACTGCAGACATAAACCTACAGGTGATGATATACTGATGTATGAGTGGATTAAGCACTATGGATATCAAGTGTTAGTAGTAGCTACTAAAAAAGATAAGCTAAATAAAGGGGAACTTCAAAGAAGTGCCAAGATGATAAAAGAAACTTTAAAGCTTTCAAAAGAAGATAATCTTGTATTCTTCTCATCTCTTAAAAAAGAAGGAAAAGAAGAATTATTGGCAGAAATGTTTAAGGATATAGTGTTATAGTAGAATAATTCTAGTTGAAAGGGGTTGATTAATTCAATCCCTTTTTTAATAAGATTTTTAATACTAAATATGTAATAAGAGTAATATACTATAATTAGATGGAGGTTGAAATATGGAGATTGTAGGAAGCTTACTAATAATATATATGTTGTATATTTTACCTTTAATTATGTTTTTAGTCACTGTTAAATTTGAAAATCATGGGCCGATAATTAAAACCTTATCAGCTTTAGGGTATATTGCGGCATATTTATTTTTACCGGAGATGTATACTAATATTCTTCCGACTATTTGCATTATATTTATAATTCTTTATTGGAGAAATAATCCGCATACTAATAAAGATTATGAAATATACAGGTTTTCTTTAAAAGAGTTTAACCTGATAAAGGGAATTAAATATGTTCTAGTTCTTTATACTATAATCATAATAGTTTCCAATATAAGTACTATTGTATTAACAGGCGTAGGTGTAAAGCTAGAAACTCAGGAAGTCGTAAATATTCTTTCAGAGTACAATCTTGTGGAATATGTTATAACAATTCCGTTCACTGTTTTATTTGCACCTATAGCAGAAGAATTTACATTTAGATTTTTAGCCTTTAATAAGTTATTTGGAAAAGCATTAAAAAGCAAAGTAGTATTCTTTTTTGGAGCAGTTTTCGTAAGTATAATATTTGCAGCGGTACACTTCAGTATTACAGCTTTTGCAATGCTTTTTATTATTAGTTTTTATAACTGCTATATAATTGAAAAAAAAGGTTTCTGGTACGCCGTATTCAATCATATGGTTGTAAATGGAATTACAATGACATTTTTATTAATAGATAAATTGACATAAAATTAAATAAAAATTTTATTACTGCATAATTTTCTTTTTGAAGATTATGCAGTTTTTTTTATCACAGATTTTTTAACAGTACATATATTATAGTATAAAGCTAAGGAAAAAATATTTGAAATTACGGAAGAAGTTGAAGAACTAAGGAGTGCGAAAGGTACAAAGGATTATTGAAATTACTAAGGAGTTTTTTAATGAGCTCAGTGAAGAAGATGTGTCAAAACCTAAGATAGGTCATATAGTATAATATAAAAATTACTAATGAGAACAAAAAAATAAAATAAATTAGGAGGAAAAAAAATGAGCGATTATTCAAATTTATTTGGAATGTTTGGAGGTCAAGGTCCAGCTTCAGGCGGAGGCCCATGTCCACCACCATTTCCACCACCAGGAGGACCTATTGGAACAGGATTTGGAAGTAGTAGCATAATCATCTGGATAATAATACTATTCTTCTTGTGTAGAGGTGGCTTCGGTGGCAACTTTGGATGTGGAAATAATGCACAAAATAACTGCGGATGTGGATGTGGAAATAACGGTGGAAATAACGGTGGAAATAACTTCTGTGGAGTAGAAAACCGTTGTTGTGATACAGGTTTTTGTTCCACTATAATTCCAAATCCATGTGATTTTACAGAATGTTGCAATTGTTGTGGAAAGAAAATCACAAAATGCCAACCACAAGAAACAGTAATCTTAGATATGTGTCAATGTGGAGGTAATTCACCATTTAATAACAATTTCAACTCTGGAAATTGTGGCTGTGGTAATAATGGATTTGGTTTTGGAGGTGGAAATGGATTTGGTTTTTGGTGGATTATAATAATAATCTTAATATTCTGCAAAGGAAGCTTCAGTAGAACACTAGGAGGATCACCACTAGGCGGAATACCATTTGGAGGACCAATACCATCAAAGGATCCATGTGAATGCTAAAGGAAAAAATAAAAAAAGCTACAGATAAGAAAAAGATAAATAAGAATGGAGGAATAAACAATGTGTGGATGCACAAATAATGGAAATGGATCAAATCAATGCACTATAATTTTAATTATAGTAATCTTTGCACTTCAAGGGTTACTAGATGGTTCAAGCAAATCTAGAAATGCGTTAATTCTACTTTTCATATTCTGGCTTTGTGGATGTGGAGGATTTGGAGGATTTGGAGGATTTGGAAATAATGCAATAGCTAACAATACAGGATTTGGCAACAATTGCGTTTCACCAATGAATTCTTGTTGCTGTGCCCCAGTATCTATGAGAAGTGAATGCTGCTGTGATAAAAAGAGAAAACATCATAGCCACAGCAAAAAATCAAGAGACTGTGAATGCAAATGCAAA
>DALZNT010000062.1:0-22232 GCA_032005505.1 Clostridium sp.
TAGGATTTATTATTTATTTTATATATACACTTATTAGAATAGGCCGGGATAGAAGGAGCTTTAAAAATAAAGCTATTAATTTTCTACTTAATTGTGCTGTAGTTCTATCCATTGCATATTTTCTTTTCATAACTTTGTGGGGATTAAATTACAATAGAGTTCCCCTTTATGAAAGTATGGATATGAATAATAAAAAATATACAGTTAAAGAACTTGGTGAACTTTATGAATACTTAATAGATAAAACTAATTCCTTAAGGGAAGAGGTCACCGTAGATAATAATAACATAGCAACTGTAGATGGTGGCTATAAATCAGTGTTAAAAAGGGCTGCTTTAGGGTATGACATAGCTTCAAAGGAATATGGGATTTTAAAAGGTTCCTTTGGAACACCTAAAAAATTTTTATTTTCAGAGTTTTTTAATTATACAGGAATAACAGGTGTATATTTTCCTTATTCCGGTCAGTCAGGGCTAAATGTTAATGCCCCATTAATGACAATACCTGCAACTACCCTTCATGAAATGGCCCATCAAAGAGGTTTTGCAAGAGAAGATGAAGCAAATTTTATAGCTTTTTTAGTAAGTACAATGCACCCAGACAAAGATTTTCAATACTCCGGATATATCTTAGCATTAAGTCATACTGGCAGTGCTTTATATAAGGAGGACCAAGACCTTTATGAAACTCTTAGTTTAAAGGAATCAGAGGCTGTAGAGGGTGACAGGAGATACAGAATAGAATTTTGGGATAAGTACTCTGGAAAAATAGAAAAGGTATCAAGTAAAGTTAATGATACCTATTTGAAATCAAATGGAATTTCTGATGGTGAAAAAAGCTACGGAAGAATGGTAGATTTGCTGCTTGAGTATTATATGGAATATGTTAAAGCTATGTAGTTGCAGTATTAACAACAAAAATAGAAAAATGTGAGGAAAATAATTATGGAAATATGGGATGGATATAATGAACATGAAGAAAAAATAGGAGTAGATTTAATTAGAGGTGAGAAAATACCTGAAGGGGTGTTCCATGCTGTGGTGGTGGTGATGGTTATTCATGAAGATGGCACATACCTGTTAATGCAGCGGGACTTCAATAAAGGAGTTTTTCCAGGAATGTGGGAAGCTGGAGCCAGTGGCTGTGTTCAAAAGGGGGAAACCTTTCAGGAGGCAGCTAAAAGGGAGCTCTTTGAAGAAACGGGGATTGCTGCGGAGAACTTGAGACTTATTGATACCTACATAAGGAGAGAGTACCAAACAATCTATAAGATATATTTACATAGGTGTAGTATAGATAAGAATGCCATTACATTGCAAGAGGGTGAAACAATAGGCTTTAAATGGGTGTCAAGGGATGAGTTAATGAGAATTATAGATACTGATAACTTTCTGTCGCCATCAGCAGAACGTATAAAAATTGCTGCTAAAAATTTCAATTCAAATCACAATGATTAATACTAGATATACACCAAAAGCGATTAAATTTCAAATAATAACATGGAGGAGTATATGAATATTGAGCAGTTTAATGAATTAAAAAAAAATTTCAAGGAGAGAAATATAGAAGTAGAATATTTTCAGACCTTGGAGGAAGTTAAAGGTTATATTTTCAGCATCATACCTACTGAATGTAGTGTTGGAATTGGACATTCAGCTACATTGCAAGGCATGGATATAACTAAGTCCTTATTAGCAAGAGGGAATACTGTATATGATAAAGAATTGGCAAAAAATCCTGAGGAAAGCAGGAGGTTAAAGAAAAGGGCCCTCCTTACAGATTGGTATATCTCCGGTTCCAATGCTATATCTGTGGATGGGAGAATTGTTAATGTAGATCATAGTGGTAATAGGGTGGCTGCAATTTCCTTTGGTCCAGATAAAGTTTTAATTGTAGTTGGAAAGAATAAAGTTGTAGATACTTTAGATAAGGCAATAAAAAGGGTTAAAAATATAGCGTGTCCCTTAAATGCAAAAAGAGCAGGATTTAATCCACCTTGTGTAACACTAAATAAATGTGTGGATTGTGTATCGGATGAAAGAGTTTGTAATAGTCTTTCTATCATTGAAGGACAAGCTGATAGTAGTAGACTTAAATTGCTTATAGTCAATGAAGAGTATGGATATTAGCACACATTTCTAAATCATAATTCATCCCGAAACTATGGGTACCTAAAGACAAAATTGCACAAGAATGACTAGGATTTATTATTTTAATTACCTTGAAATCATTAAAGCATTATCAAATTTCTGTGTTGATATATCTTCAACATATGTATTTTTATGGTGAAATAAATATGTTAAGTAGAATTGAATTGTGCTTTTTAAAGTATATTTGTACTTATAATCATTGAGTATTTAGCCTAGATAATTCAAATCATATTCTATCAGTTAAGTAGGAGTGGATGTATGTGGGAAACATAATTATTTTTACTATGGGAACAAGAGGAGATATTCAACCTTATATTTTTCTTGCAAAGGCTTTAATAAAAGCAGGACATAAAGTAACCCTTGGAACACATCCTTATTGGGGGAATACTATAACAGGTTACGGAGTTGAGTTTGCGCCAATAGGACCTGATGTTGATATTGAGTGTGAGGCTGCAATAATACGGGCTAAAACGAAGAATCCAATGGTAAGCATGTTAAAAACTATGAAATTCATATTTAAGATTATAGAAGAGTCTTCTAAGGATATATTTCAACTATGCAGGAATAAGGATCTTGTAATAGTATCACACAGTAATATGGGAGCAATTGAAGCAGAAGCTTTAAACATTAAAACTGTAAATGTAACTCTGCAAACAGAAGTTATACCAGAAACTTTCAAAGAAAAATCAGTATTTAAGAAAATAACTGATGGCCTAATTAACACATGTATAAACAGTGTAATGGTTAGTCCCTATAACAAAATTAGAAAGCAATATCAGTTGAAAAAAATAAAGTCCATAGATCAGATTATGTCTCCAAGTTTAAATCTAATTCCTATAAGTTCATACGTTATAGAACAAAATCCTTATTGGGAAGAAAAGAATAAAGTTGTAGGATATTGGTTTGATGGTAACGAAAGCTATGAGCCTGATGAAGAACTAAAAAGATTTTTAAGTGAAGGAGATAAACCAATTATTTTAGCTCTAGGGGCAATGTCTTTTGAAGATGTAGAAGAAAAAGAGAAGCTTGATATTTTTGTTAATTCCTTCGAAAAGACAAAAATGAGGGCAATAATTCAAGGGTTTAATAAGACACTTAAAAATTATAAATTGCCGGATACCATGATTTCAGTTGGAGCTATTCCCCATAGCTGGCTATTTAAGCAAGGCTATTGTGTAATTCATCATGGTGGTTTTGGAACATCATCATCTGCAATGTTGTATAGCACACCGTCAATTATTGTCCCACATGTCCTTGACCAGTTTGCCTTAGCTGACAGATTATATAAGCTTAAGGTTGCTGTAAAGCCAATTAAGGCTAATGAAATAAGTGAAGAGAAATTAATTGAAGCTATTGAACATCTAAAGGATGAGTATAAAAGTATAAGTGATAATTTACGCACGCTGTCTGAAAAAATGCAAAATGAAAAGGGACTTGATAATTCGGTTCGTCTTATAAATCAAGTGCTGAAAATGGAGTAATCTTACCAATAAATTAGGTTATATTTTATAATTAAAAAATCCTGAGAAGTTAATTCCCAGGATTTTTTTGTTTTGTAACTTAAGTGTTGAGCAAATAGAAAAACTTACTGAGAATGTAACAGATATAGAATCCATTGAGGATAGATTACAATAGCCAATGTCTTGTTATTTATGTTAGAATATAATTTTACTATGCAAAATTAGCAGATAAAGTGAAAAGTAATATCACTAATGGTATTTGAACAAGGAGATTAGAAAGGTTGGAAGAGATATGATAAGACCAGTTGTAAAGGATATATTATTTAATTAGGAAATGATTGGAGGAACACATAAGATGGAATGGTTAAAACTATTGGCAGCACCACTTATTGGTGCAATAATCGGATATTGTACAAACTATATTGCAGTGAAAATGCTATTTCGACCATTAAAACCAGTGAAGATAGGCAAGTTTACACTGCCATTTACACCAGGAATTATTCCAAAGAGAAAACCTGCTTTAGCACAGGCAATTGGTAATATGGTTGGAAAATCTTTAGTTGGTGAGGAAGAAATTAGAACAATACTTGCATCTGCAAACATGAAGGAAGCTGTGGTATCAAGTATCACTGGTGCAATTCAGAATGCAATGAATGAAAAATCAATGAAAGACATTGCAACACTTGTTATGGATGATGAAGCCTATGAAGAAAAAAGGGGCACTGTAGTAGATTATGTATCGGATCGAATTGTTGAAGGAGTTCAATCTATAGATATTGCAGGAATTATTGTGGCTGAAGGAAGTGCTGCCGTAAAGAATATGGGTGGCATGATTGCTATGTTTGTAAATGAAAGTATGATTGCTTCTTTTGCAGATCCAATTGGAAGTAAGGTAGAAGGATATATTGCTACCAACGGAAAAGAATTAATTATATCTAAGGTAGAAGATGAGGTATCTAACCTTGAAAATAAATGTCTTAGTGAATTAGTATCTATAGAAAATACAGAGGTTGTTTCCACTATGATAGGTGAAATTTATGAGAAAATGTTGGATAAAGAAATTTCTGATGTTGTAAATGCCTTTGATATTTGCGGTATTGTAGAAAAGAAAATCAATGATATGGATGTAAGAGAATTAGAGCAGTTAATAATGTCAGTTATGAAGAATGAACTGGGTACAATTGTTAATTTAGGTGCATTAATTGGTTTTATACTAGGATTACTTAATTTATTTATTTAGTAGCGTAAAGAAGCTATGGATGTTTTAAATAATATAATTGGAGATGAAAATGTAATTCAGTTGGCAGAAATGCGGGATAAAGCTTTAAGAGATGAAAAGAGTAGGCTTCCCAAATAAGGACATTGGAGGACACGTAAATTTCCAAGGGACAAGTATTCCCCGTAGCTAGTTAAGTCACAAAAAACACCTAAGGAGTAAGTCATCCCTCATCCAGGGAAGTCTTACTCCTTTTTATATTTATAGCTGACTAATTTTATCTGATTTATAAGGTCATCTGAAAGGTTTTCATTTCTTCATTTGAAATTTTATCAATTTTATAGCCAAGGTGGCTCAATAGAACTTTAGGCTTCCTATTAATCGTATAACTCTTCTTGTATTTTCTATACCTAATTACTGTTTTATTACATATATGGTATAATAATGATACAGATTGTGGATGATATTTAAAAATATCCATAGTGAGAGGATGGGAATAGGTGATATGAGCAATACATCAAAAGGTAAAGGAATAAAGGGGAGTAAATTTTGGATGCAGGAAGTTGTAAATTCAAAGCTTCAAAGTAAATTAAATTTGAATATGGGTGCTGATGTAGAATGGCTGTCTCCGCTTAAAGGAGATAATTTAGATTACTTAGAATACGAGTTGAAGCAAGACTACATTTGTAATGTTCTTGGAATAAGCTCAGGACAAAAGAAAAAGATTTTTTCTTTCTGGCCAAGCAGACAACCTCAATGGGATGGTATTGCATTAAGCAAAGATAGAAAAACATTGTACTTAGTGGAAGCAAAAGCACATTTATCAGAGCTTAACAGTAAGATGTCAGCAACCAGTGAAAATAGTATAAAGCTAATTAAGGATTCAATGAAAGAGGTATTTGAGAAATACTATTCAAAGGGAACGTTTGAAATGTGGACCGATGTATATTATCAGCTTGGAAATCGCTTAACTTTTTTACATAAGATGAATGATGTATCATCAGAAACAGGATTTAAAGTAAAACTTGTACTTTTAAATTTTGTAGAAGACAAAACATATAAGCCTACATCGGAAAATGAGTGGCAAGAACACTATAAAGAGGTTTTCCATGAAATGACGGGAGATGAAAGAGCTCCAAAGGATGTAATTGTTATTAATTTTTCAGTAGAAAAAGGGAGTTATCTGTAAGAGCGTTTAATTGTTTGGGGAGAAAAGGATATAGAGTTATTTCAGAGATATTAGATATAACTGAAGAGGAACTAATGAATATGGAGAATTTGGGAAAGAAAACTTGTGAAGAGGTATTAAATTTATGCTGTGTTAGATTAAATTGTTGATATGGTAAAAAATAAATGGAAGACTATACTTCCATTTGTTTGCATATTTTTTGACAATGTTGTGTAATAATTTAAATTATTAACTAAATTATAGTTTATAGATTTCTAAAAAATAGTGTAAGTATTGAAAGGATAATTATAAAGAGACCAGTTAAAATTAATGAAATTGATTCTTTTTTCTTTTCCTTAACATATGAAGAATATCCATTTAATATACTTGATACTCCACTTATTAATACTGCAATTGACAGTGCAACATCTGAATCTATAATATTAAATAAACCTAAAACTAATAAAATAATACTTATTATTGGCAATAATTTCTTAATACCTTTTTTCATGTAGTCAGTCCCCCTTTAATCTACAACTTTATTTATACATAAGACCATTGTGATGTGCTTAATATATATATTATAACCTAATTTTCTAATTAATGGAATATTTTTGAACGCTAAATGAAAATAGGTTATCTTCCTTGATAACTAATAATTCTAATATCTACGAAAGGCACTACACTGTGAAATATAAGATTTTTAATTCTTATATTTTCTTTCTCATCATTAAAACTCTGAAGCCACTTGTACCAAGCCATATAATTTGAAAGGAATTTACTGGCAACACCTTTAAAACGATACATCCATACCTTTAAGTTACTATGCAAACTGTTCACATGGTTTATGTGGTAAATTCCATTCTTATAATGACCTCTCATAATTCTTTTATGGTCTAATTCAAGGTCTTTTGCAAATTGTATATAGGATTTGTGACTATCTGTGCAAATAATAGATTCTGAGTCTATATGCTCCTTATAAAGGTCTTCAAGAGCGTTAGAAGTTACCCTACCTTTACAGATAGGTTCAAGGATTATGTTATTATTTCGGTCTATAGCTGTAGCAATACAAATTTGTTCATTACTTATACCACGTTTCTTAACCTGCTTCCCCTTTTTTCTAGAAGGTCTAGGCATTACAAAGCCACTCTTTTTATGATTTCCCTTATAACTCTCATGTATAAAACATTCATCCATTTCAACAACACCATCAACATATCCAGTACCCATAAATACCCTGATACAATCAAGGATTTTGTGACGCATATAAAATGAAGTCTTTACACATACCCCAATTTTAGCAGCATTTTTTCTTATAGATAAGCCTAAATTTAAAGAAGAATTTTATCTTTGAGAGAGTTGAATAAAAAAGTTAGTATTCTTTCAAGCAATTATATTTTTGAAGAATAAATTTAAGGTTAGTTGGAGGAATCCGGCTAGCCTTATTTTTGATTTAAATGAGTATTTTCAATAAAAAAAACTAAAAGCAACTGGGATGTTAGAGATTGCTAGAGGGAAGCTCTTGCTAAGAGTGTAAGTTACTTGAAAAAAAACATGGCGAATTTTGTATTTATATTTTATAATTTACTTGACGTGAAAATAAAAGGAAAAGTTACTATAAGGAGGTAAGAATGAAAAAGTTAGCAGTTTTACTTGGCGTAATAGGTGTATCTTTGTCAGCAATTTTTGTGCGGATTTCAACGGCACCTTCCATAATTCTAGTATTATATAGGGTGTTTATAGCTTCACTATTATTAGCACCATATATATTTATTAAAAATAGGAAAGAGTTATTTGAATTAAACTTAAAAGATGTTTTTCTTTGTATGGTCAGCGGATTATTTTTAGGATTGCATTTTACGGCATATTTCACTTCATTATCATTTACTAGTATTGCATCAGCAGTTGTTTTGGTAGATACGGAGGTATTCTTTGTAGCCTTTGGATCTATGCTATTGTTTAAAGAAAAAATATTAAAAGGTGCCTGGGGTGGAATATTATTAACCTTCGTTGGAAGTGTGATAATTGCCATGGCTGATGCTGGAGTTGGCAGTGATGTGGTAAGAGGAGATATACTTGCATTTTCCGGTGCATTTTTCATGGCAGTTTACACCATGATAGGTGCATTTTGCAGGAAAAAGATGTCTACTACTGTATATACTTTTTTGGTGTATACATCCAGTGCCATAACCATGTTAATGATTAGTATAATGAAGGGTATTCCCCTAATAGGATACGACAATATCAATTGGATTAGTGCACTAGGAATGGCGGTGTTTTGTACATTAATGGGACATAGCATCTTCAGCTGGGGATTAAAATATCTGCCATCTTCTTATATTGCAACTATAAAATTATTAGAACCTGTATTTGCATCTATACTGGGATTAATATGTTTTGGTGAAGTTCCAGGTATTTATGTAGTCCTTGGAGGTGTGATTGTAATAATAGGGATATGGCTATATAGTAAATGTACGAGCCCTAGGGTTAAGGAGGAAGGTGTTCCTTTGTAGGGAGTCCTATTTATCAATAAGACTTCATTTTTTACTATATTAAAAAATGATTGATCTTCATAGGTGAAAATAGAAGATGTGTTAACTGTAAATTTCCAATGGGATAGATTTGGACAATCAAAGAGAAATGGTTGGAATAGGTACTACATAAGATATGAGGTCATTATTTTCTTCATGGAAGGTAAGGCTATGTTAGAGTGTTATGACTCTTTATCAAGATACATAGAAGCTCTTATAAAAAATAAGAATGAGTATAAATAAAGTGTGGTAGGGGGAGTTAAGTATGGAAAATCAAGATATTAATCTATATGATATTTTTGTGCATTATTCTTATAATCAGCTGAAGGCTCTATTTAAAAATGCTAAAACAAAAGAAGAACAGGATTTTTATATAATTTTATCAAATTTAGCATTACAAAAACAACAGGAAAAGGTAATAGGTAAATAGCATGGCGACTTATATAATGATTCATTGAAGAGTCTTAAAGAAGCCATACCAGTATGTGATGAAGTAAATATATATGACAATACAGATATGTTTAGAGAAATTATTGATTTTGAAAGTGGAAAATTAATATGGAAACATAGAAAAATACCAGTATGGGCAAATTATATTATATAGATAATAGAAAATAAACTGTTAATAAGTATCTATTGTTGTGGATTTAGCAAGAGTAGGTGCTTTTTTATTATGGTGTTAATATCATATTTTATCCTATATAAAACTTAAATAGGATTAACTGAAGAAGATACTAAAATCTTAAATATATACATAAGTAAATTAGATACTAAAGGCAAGTTTATAAAGGAAGTTTTTAGATTTAATCTCAAATGAGAAGGAGTAGGAGGCAACAATAAAGAATATGAAATGATGTAAGACATAATATATAAATGGTAGTTTAATAGATGGGGGATGCTTATGGCAAATTATTGTGTTATGTGTAAAGAGAAAATAGGTTTTTACGATGAAAAATTATTTTTAGTTAAAGGCACTGATGAAGGGGTATGTACAAAGTGCTTATGTTTTTTCAAAAATTTATATAAGGATATGGTGGAACTGGAAAACCCAGAAGATTTTGATGTTTTTTTGAGTAGTACTATATCTTATATAAAGTCAAAAGGGTATTCGAAGGAGTTTATAGCATATGTTTCAAAGTACATTGTCCAAGAAAAATCAATTGCTCAGTTAAAAGCAGAGGAAAGTAATATGGATAAAAATCAAGAGAAATTGAATCAATTGGAAAGTGCAAATTATAGTGATTATATGTTAACTACAGGATACAATTTTGAAGGATACAAAATTACTAAGTACAAAGGGATAGTGAGTGGTGAAGTATTACTGGGTACGGGATTGTTCTCGGAGTTTTCTGCTGATATATCTGATATATTTGGAACGGAATCAACTTTATTTTCAGATAAACTTGAAAATGCAAAGAAAATATCATTAAAAAAGCTAGTTGGTAAATCAATAGAAGCTGGTGGCAATGCAATAATCGGAGTTGATTTTGATTATATTTCTATTGGGCGAAATATGATTGGTGTAGCAGCTAATGGTACAAGTGTAATTATAGAGAGAGTTGAATAAAAAATTTAATTAGATTCTAGACCTTGGGGCTGATGATAAGGGAACTTGTGACTGAAGTTGATAGGTAATTAAAAAACACATTTGGATTATCAAATACCTCAAACTTTATACTACTTGGCTTCATCATATTATATTTAAACATATACTCAATAACTACCTCCCCAACAGATAATGTGGGGGATACATTAGCTCTAGCTCTAGCAACTAATGTTTTATTAATCACGCAATAATTTATGTGACTACCAAAGTAGGCATCGGTGAACCAAAATACAGCGCTATCCTTTTTAGCCATAGTTGAAAACTTATAATCTCCAATAGAAATCTCAATAGATATAGGGTCAGTATCTTGGTTTATTTTAGTATGAACCTTCTCTTTGATTACATCCTCAGGATGTACTATGGAATATAGACGGATATAGAAGTTAGAGAGATTAGAAGAATAGATTTACAACAAGGGAATAGAGGTGTTTTTAGAGCTGTCTTTTGGTAGGCAGCTCTTTTTAAAGTACTAGTTTTGTTTATAAGTATGTATAAATTTAAAAACAAAGTACTAGAAGAATTTTATCCTTGAAAGAGTTGAATAAAGTAAAATAAGAAAGGTAGTTCTCCTTATCTGTGCAGGTAAGGAGATTTTTTATTTGTCAGGAAAGTTAGAGGTTTAATAAGAATTTAAAGAGGAACGCCTGAGATTATATAATAGTTGTATTTCCTATAATGTTTAGCTGTAGACCTTTTAAATATGAAGTTACAAATAATGCAATAGCTATTCAAAGTTTAGGAAGTACTATTAATAATGTAGGCACAGTAGAGAGTGCCCTATTATATCTGTTTATGGTAATAGCAATATGACATTACTATAAATAGTGAAGAGATATTTTTGAAAGAAGTTTCAAGTAGCATCACTATAAATAGTGTAATCGAGGATTGCTATGGTAATTCAAATGAGAATTTAAACAATAAGATGAGTGGAGATTTTCCTAAGCTAGCTCCAGGAGTAAACACAATTAGTTGGATAGGTAGTGTTAACAAAGTTGAAGTAGTGACCAACTGGCTGCTGTTATAGTGGGTTATGTATACAACAGGGGAACATAAAAAGAAGAATTTAATAATAATGGAAATTAATGTTGCAATTGAATAGAGATTAATCTGACCGCTAACTAAGAAGTTTTAGTTTTTAGTCGGCGGTGCTTATTTTTTCAAAAAATACTATTTTTATTTTATACTGACAGTAGGTGTCATTGATGATGTTTATAATTAAGATAAAGTTTATGAGATATAAATATTAAGGGGAGGGCGACTAAGTGAATTACGATAATATGAGTAAAGAAAAGCTTGCTGAGATTTTAATACAGAAAGATGATATGATACGAAAATTATGGTTAGAAAATAAAAAATTAAATTACTTAGCTAATATAGATGGAATGACAGGTGTGCTAAATAAAAAATCAGGGTTAGGTTTTCTAGAAAGAGAGTTTAAATTATCAAAAAGTAATGATAAAAATCTAGTTGTTTGCTTTATTGATGTGGATGGTTTAAAGACTATAAATGATACCTTTGGACATGAAGAGGGGGACAAATTATTAATAAGTGTAGCCAAAATTTTAAAAGAAGGCATTAGAAAAACTGACTTTGTAGTTAGAATGGGAGGAGATGAATTTTTAGTAGTGTTTCCTGAAACAGCAATGAAAGAAGCAAATAAAGCATGGGGGAGAATTTTAAAATTGGTAGAAGAAATTAACAATAATGAAGAAAAATGTGATTTGAGCTTAAGTTATGGATTTTATGAATATAGTAAAAAAATAGAAGAAAAGCTATCTGTTAATGAGATAATAAAAAGCGCAGATATAGAAATGTACAATATGAAAAGAGAAAAAAGGAGGATTTGTGGGATAAATGTAGAAAAATAAAAGGTAATACTAGCTAAAGGAGTAAATTTTTGATATGGAAAGATTTAGAGCGGATGCTTTGCTATATATTTATAATAGGTTACTTGAAGGAAAAATAGTTAGAAAGAATGATGTAGTAGACAGATTTAATATAAATGAAAGAACTTTTTATAGATATATAAAAGATATTAAAAAATTTGTGGAAAAGCCTGATGGTGAATTAATAGGTGAAGAAATAATAGCAGATAGAGCAAAAGGAGGATATATTCTTAGAGGCAAGCATGAAAAGAATCTCAATGAAAGGGACGTTTTAGCCATTGCTAAAGTTCTTCTAGAAAGTAGAGGTTTTATAAAGACAGAGATAAAAGGTATGTTAGACAAGCTACTTGAAAATTGTATAAGTGAAGATAAAGAAAATATTAAAAGAATTATTGGAAATGAGTTAGTTAACTATGTTTCGCCACAACATGGTAAGGAGCTTTTAGATAAGTTATGGCAAATAAGCAATGCGATAAAAGAACAGAAAATATTGAGAATTGGATATTTTAAGATGGGTACTGATGGAAAATTACAAGAAGAAGTTTCGCAAAGAAATGTATATCCACAAGGAGTGTTATTTTCAGAGTTTTATTTTTATCTCATAGCTTTTATTAAAGGAAAAAGCTATGAATACCCTACTATTTATAGAGTAGACAGAATTGAAGATTTAACTATTACTGATAAAAAGTATAAAGTAGATTATAGTAAAAGATTTCAAGATGGAGAGTTTAGAAAATTAATTCAATTTATGCAAACAGGAAAGCGGGAAAGAGTTAAGTTTAGATTTACAGGTGCATCTATAGAGGCTGTTTTAGATAGATTACCAAATGCTAAAGTAGTAAAAGAAAATCAAGGTGAGTACATAATTGATGCAAATATGTTTGGAAAAGGTATAAAAATGTGGCTTTTGAGTCAGGGGGATTCTGTAGAAGTTATTGGTTCTGATAAATTTAGGGAAGAAATGATGGAAGCTATTGAAAAAATGAGAGATTTATATATGTGATGCTAAATGGATAGGATTAAGGATTATAAAGATATTGGAGCAAAATTCTATCTCCCAAGTGAAGAAAGAGTTGAATATGGAAGCATCAAGAAGGAGAGATGAATTAGTGGTGAATTACATGAATAACTTTAATTTCCAAAAATATGCAAAGAGTGATACGCAATGTATATTACCATGCCCAGATCAATATTTTGCGGACTTAATTGACGGACAGTTAATAACAAGAACAAGAGAAGATATCGATTACCATGGGAATAAAACAGCAAATGGAATAAATGGATCTAATTTGAACTGTGTTATTGTAATTGTTTTGGAAAGCCCACACAAGGAAGAGTTTGGAATCACCGGATTGCCAAAAGGACCAGCAATGGGGAAAACAGGTAGCTTTTTTATCAGAAATACGAAGGGGTTTGTTGATTTTATTTCTAATAGCGGTGTTAGTTACATACTCAAGGGGAATTATCAATTAGTATATGTTAATAGCGTACAGTACAAGACAAGTTTAAGAATAAGTTTAAATACACAATCTGCGAGAACTGGCAGGGATAATATATGGCTATCAGTTTTTAATAATGATGGTGGTGAAATAGATTTAAAGCAAAGATTAAAGGCATTAAGGCCTCAATTAGTTATAAATTTGTGTACAAAAGGAGTAAAAAATCTACAGTTATATGTTGATAAGGCAATAAGTGTTCCGTATAAGTATACATTTGGCACTCATCCAAGTACATGGAATTTTTGTTATGCCTATATCAAATAAATAATATAAAGGTGGGGGAATGTAGTGCGAAAATATGATGAATTAAAAAGGAAAAAGGATAATACTATTTCTGATATAAATGTGGAGACACAGAATATACAGCAATTTGCAAAAGAATCTCAAAGGGTATCAAATGTAGCTAAAAATGTTAATATTATTATTGCTGATTTAGATAGACAATTTGAGCAGGCAACAAAGCTGGAAGGCATTGATATAACATTTTTATTTTTTGCAACTGCACTTCAATGTGTACGTCAATACATAATAGGAACAATTACACAAAGGACTGATGATAAAACAGCTGCAGATAAAGTTAAGGGAGGGGAAAAAGAACATTCTGATAGGTTACATAACCTATATAAGCCAACATTAAAAGAAATTATAACCAATCCAGTTCCTTATGATACAAACTTTGGCAGTAAGGATTTCAATTTAGGAATAGGAGGTGGATTTACTCATCGTGCAAAGACACTAGGTCATGATCCAATATTAGGTTGGATATTTGGAACAATGAATATTGCAACAAGTACAATGACAGTTGCTGGAGTAGGTATGCCAATGTCATATCATATTAAGACTGGTGCAACAGCACGAGGTGATGCAAGGGATAAGATTGATAGTAAAGCGAATACCATTAAAGTCATAGCTTATTCCAAAGATAAATTATTAAATGAGGGAAGAAGTGGTAAGGAAATTATGGGGGTATCCTTGTTAAAGGAAGCTAAACACTTAAGATCTGACTTATATTCAACAGCAAGTTTGCCATTACCTTTTATATCTTCTATATCAGTAGATTATGCACGTAAATTGGCTGATTATGGGCTTGATATGGGGAATATATTAAAAGTTGGTAATCAAGCAGGATATGCAGTATTAATAAATTCACTGGTAGCTATGATTCATGGATTATTTTATGATGAAAGTAAATATAGCAGTTGGAATATGTATTCTGTTAAAACTAGAAGAATACTAAGTTATTCAAATGTTATAGCTTCGGTAAGCAATGTTATTGCAGTTGCAATGGCTGCTGTAATAGGCACAGTTACTGAAAATGGAGCATTAGTAAAAAAATCAATAAACTATTTGGATATTGGTGGAATAATGGTTACAATTTATCGTATAGTTAATGACCATAATTTTATTAAAGAAGTTAAGCAAGAGTTTTTAAAACAAGAATTTTATGATATTGTAATGGGCGAAAATTAAACTAGGAGGATATGGAGATGGCAAGAAAAGAATTTAACAATGGAATGGAAGCGGGAGCAAGGCCATTTGAAGAAAAGTTTCAAAGGCAGTCTGCGGCTTTTGAAAAAGTAGCTAAAACTATTAATGAAAAAATAGATGATATTGATTTTATAACAGATAATATCATCAATGATTTAAACTCAATTGAGAAAAAACGTCTATATGATTTAAATACCATAATCGATATTGGTGAATTGGGTGAGGATGAGAAAGAACTTTTATTGGCATTGTTGTATACATTAGCTAATATGACAAATAATGTTACAGAATATCAACAGACTTTTTTTAGGTCAATAAAGAATTATTTGAATGTGAAAAATATACAAACTTTTGTTGATTTATCAGCAATTGAAAATATTGAAAATATTAATGATCAAAAGGCTATTCTTCAAACCATTATGGAATTTCTTTTTCTTGAAAATGCAAATCATGGATATATGGATGAATATGAGGATGTGATTGAATATTTTAGCGTTAACAAAAAAGGTATACGAGAAATTCAGGAATGTATTGATAGAATTTATAAAGCAACAGGATTACAAGGAATCGCTGAAAATTATGGGTATGTTGTTATAGAGGAAACTGAAGGTGATGACAAAAATGATGCTACTTTCAATGAAACCTATGATGGTAGTGATATATGTGAAGCATGTGCAGATATAGTTAGTAAAAATAAATATGTAGTTTTAAAAGATTACATAGCTATTAAAGATAATAGTTATAATGTAATTCTGATTAGTAAAATTGATGGTTCAAAGAAATCTCTTAATATTAAACTTATTGGAATGGACAAACTACATGGTTCATGTAATCATTTATGTATTGAAAAAGTCGAAGATAAAGAACTTGTTATTATAAATGTAGAAAGTTTTGAGGTTACAAATGTTTATTTAGGAGATAGGATTCAGCAGTGTGTATGTACTGAAGATAATTTTTTCTTTACTAAATCAGAAGAGTTTCAGTCTTCACCATTTCGATGTAATTATGAATTATTTCAATATAATTTTATTAAAAAAACAACTAAGCATCTTAAATATATAGAAGATGGAAATAATATATTAACACCAGATAGTTTTTTGGTAATTCAAGATAATATTTATTTTCATTCATCTGACTATTCATATAGAAGTTCTTTGTTGAAATTTAACTATAAAACTAATGAGTTAGAAGATTTATGTAGCAATGAACAATTAGCAGAAACTGACCGATTTTCTCTTGATATATACAATAATTATATATATGCTATTACTAAAGATAATATGGGTTATGTATATGCAGACTTAGAAAAACCTAATATTATGAAATCGGTAAAATTTCCTGTTGATAGTTATACTAATATAGAGATTCTCAAAGCATACGGTACGCTATACTATTTCAAGTTAAATTCAAGCTTTCCACTTTATAAATATGATATGAGCACTGGGGAAAGTATATTGATAAAGGAACAAACAGATTGTGGAATGAGTGGAGATGTTAAAACAGGATTATTTTCAAAGTCTACAATGTATTTTTTACCTACTCCAAATCCTCAGGTTGTAGGTAAATGGCTATATTATTTGGATGGTAAAAAATTAGAATTATCCAAATTAAGTTTAGCATAACGTTGTAAATCTAAGTTGGAATTGGACATAAAAATGTGAATACCCAAACTGCATAAAATAAACTATTAACTTTTAGAATATGAAATTGAAAATAGTAAATTGATTAAAAAGGGGATGCTTTTACACAAAAGAACTTATAAGTTAAAATATATCCTAATGCTTGTCTACACACACGTTGAGACGGTGGTTAAGCTGATGAAGAAACAGCATGATATCAAAGGGTCTCTGGTTTTTAAATGAATAAATGAATGTGCTTTAACTCCTCTTGGACTACAGTCTGAGGGGATTTTTTTATGGGGGGATATAAATACGCAGAAGTAGTAAGTATTTTCGATGGAAAATAATACAACCTTCGGGGCTTGTAGAGATTGTTAGGGGCGAGCTCTTGCTACTTGCCATGATTTATTTCAAAATGTAAAAAAAAGCTTATCATGAAAATAGATCAGCAATAAGCCTAAAATATTACAGCAATATAAAGTGTTGACATTTATTAGAAATAATGTTAAAGTTTTAAATATAAGTAAGCTATGTGGTTTGATTAGATTGATAATACTAAAAAATGATGTGTTGTAAAATGTATAAAAATAGCATAATCATTTAATCACGTAGAAAGACATAATACTACAAAACTTAGTTGAGTTATTTTATACTAAATATAATTTTTAAATAGAAAATATTATGCAAAAAGGAGGAAATGATTTAATACTAATCATTATATCAAGAATATGGATGTTATTTTTATTAATGCTGTTACATTTTGTACCGAAGAGAATCCACATATAGGACAATTTATTTTGAGAGATATCTTAAAAGATAATTATGAGGTAGAATGTGTGAATTTTGATTTGCTAAATAAAAGAAAAGAAATACAATATGTTGATGATTTTTATGAGAATATTGCATGTATGGGGGAATACATTCTGAAAATGAAGCCAAAGGTCGTTGGCTTTTATACCATTTGTAACTCGGCTGTGGTTGCTTTTAAAACAGCTGAATATGTAAAAAAAAGAAATCCTGAAATCCATACTGTATTTGGAGGTCCCCAAACATCAGTAACTGTAGATGAGTGTTTAAATGCTTTTTCATTTATTGACTGTATATGTATTGGTGAGTCAGAATACTCAATAAAGCTACTTATTGATGCATTAATAGAGAAAAAAGAATTAGATAATGTGCCAGGGGTAGCATTTCGAAAGGGAAATCAAATAATAAGAACAGAGCATGCTCAATTAGTTAATAGTGAAGAACTACATAATTATACAGTATTTGATTATACACCTTTCAAAATTAATAGTGATATGCTTTTTCCCATAGAAGGTGGGAGAGGGTGTCCATACAGCTGTACTTTCTGTACTACAAGCAGTTTTTGGAATAGAACTTTTAGGATAAAGCCTGTTGATTTATTAATTGAAGAAATGAAGTTTTTTAATAAGGAATATGGAGTGTATAAATTCATGATCCACCATGATATGTTTACTGTAAATAGAAAACATGTCATAGAATTCTGTAATCGGATAATTGAAGAAAAACTTCCCTTTGAGTGGAGATGTTCATCAAGAGTAGATGTACTTGATGAAGAGCTTATAGATAAAATGAAAGAATCAAATTGTGTAGATATTTTTCTTGGAATTGAAACGGGTTCAAATAGAATGCAGAAAACTATTAATAAAAATTTAAATTTGAAAAATGCAATAAAGATAATGAAATATGCTGTGAAAAAAGGTATTAATGTAACAGCTTCTTTTATGTATTGTTTTCCAGACGAGACAAAGCAAGATTTTATGGATACTATTAATATGCTTGAAAAATGTTTTTATAGTGGGATTATAGTAGAATTACATCGTTATGTCCCAACTCCAAGTACTACAGAAACAAAGAAAATTATCGATAAAATGTATTTTGATAGGAATGCTATTGCGATAAGTCATAATAATATAAAATTTGATGAGACTTTTTGTGGGCTAATAAAGCAATACCCTAATATGTTTAGCCAGTATTATACTTTTGACTCTGAAATAGGAAAAACATATGGGCGATTTAATCTTTTGATTGATTTAATTATAGTTATGGATGAATTTTTTAAGTACAGTATTCGGGCTGTAGTTGAAAAATATGGACTTGAAAAATTATATTTTTTGATGGAAGAAAATCTTGATAATATATATTATTCAATTCAAAATGAACGTGTTTATGCAAGAGTATCTGTTGAAAAACGGGATAAGTATAACATGATTTTTCAAATGTTCAAAGAAGTGTTTGAAAATGAATTAAATTCAGAAAGTGGACAAGAATTATTGTTCTTAGAGTTATTCAAGTATGAAAAGCTTAAGTATGAATATTTTATTACAAAAGTTCATACTCCAAAGGTTTATAAATTTAAAATTAATATGGAGGATGCGTTGAGTAATATGTGTGTAAACCAAGAGGATTATTATGTTCGATTCTCGTATAAAAATGATAAAGTTTATGTTCAGCGTGTAATACCGAGAGAAAAAGTTTTATGTTAAAATGTGATAAATGGTATATATAAAGTGTGTAGGAGAATTAGAATGGATATTATATTTGTTAATGCAATCTATTTTTGGTATGAGGAAAGTATAAATATTGGGCAATTTATTTTACGTGATATTCTTAAAGATGAATATGAGGTAGAATGTATAAATTTTGATTATTTAGATAAGGTTGGGGAGATTAATTACACAAAAAATTTTAATGAAAATATCATATTGATGGGGAATTATCTTATCGAAAAAAATCCCAAGATAATAGGATTTTATACAATTTGCAATGCATTTATTATTACAGTTAAGCTTGCAGAATACATAAGAAAAATGAATCCAGAAATAAAAATAATATTTGGAGGTCCTCAGGCAACATTGATTAAAGATGAATGTTTTAAAGCATTTGATTTTATTGATGTTGTATGTATGGGGGAGTCAGAATATTCGATCAAGCCTTTGATTACTGTATTGTTAAATGGCGGTGATTTATCTAAGATCCCTGGAATTGCATATATGTCAGACAATCAATTAATAGCAACTGACCATTCTGAATTAATTAAAAGCGAAGATTTGTTTAAATATGTGGTTTATGATTTCAGTCCTTTCAAAATAGATCGTGATAATGCGTTCACGCTAGAAGGTGGAAGAGGGTGCCCATACAGTTGTACTTTTTGTAGCACAAGTAAATTTTGGAAGAGGGCATATCGTGTAAAATCGGTAGATAATTTAATTAATGAGATGAAAAAGTTAAACCAGTTGTATGGTGTGAGCAAATTTTCGATACAGCATGATATGTTTACAGCTAATCGAAAATACATTTGTGAATTTTGTAATAGACTTATAGAAGAAAAATTAACGTATGAATGGTATTGCTCTTCAAGAATAGATGCACTTGATAATGAGTTGATAGATTTAATGAGAAAGTCTAACTGCTATGGGATTTATATAGGAGTTGAAACCGGGTCGAAAAGAATGCAAAATATTATTAATAAAAATTTGAATATTGATGGGGCCATAGACATGATTAACTATATAAATGATAGTGGATTAGAAGTTACAACATCTTTTGTTTATTGTTTCCCGGATGAGACTATAGAAGATTTTAAAGAAACTATAAATTTAATTGAAAAATTTATCTATGCTGGAATTTATAATACTCAATTACATAGATTTATGGCATTACCAGGTACGATTGAGACTGGTAAGATTATAAATGAGATGTATTATGATTCCAATGTTGTTGATACAACAATGAATATTATAAAATTAAATGGCTCAATTAAGGATATGATAAAAAAATATCCTATAATATTTAGCCAATACTATACATTTGATTCGGTAGTAAAGGATAAATATAAGAGATTTGATACATTTATTGAAGGTATGTCTGTTATGAATCAATGCTATAATAATTGCATAAAGATATTGATTGATTTAATTGGTTTAGAAACTATGTATTTTGAATTAGAGAATAAATTAGATAAGTTATATATATATGCTCAAAATATAAATATGGATGAGAGAGCGCATAAAGATTTAACATATGATACACGTTTGTTTCATGAAATATTTATAGAGTTTATAACATCAAAAGCAAACACAAATGATGTTTTGTATAAAGAGGTATTAAAATATGATAATTACAGATATATGTATAGCATTGGGGGAGTAAGTAAACCTGTTATAATAAGGTTTGATATCAATATTGAAAAAGCAATTTCCGATCACATAATTGAACATTGTGAATACTACATTAAGTACAGTTTACGAAACGGTAAAGTTTATACAACCCATGTTATACCTAAGAAGCCATGTTATACCTAAGAAGATTGGCAGGATACAAATTAGAGGTTTACTAAAAACAGGGGGTGAAGACTATGAATTATTCAGAGATTGTTGTTTTATTGGGCAATAAATGCACTGCAGAATGCGAGATGTGTTGCTTGGATGCAAATATACATTGTGATAAAGAACTCGAACTAAATCGAATCAAAGAATTTGTACTAAGCGCTAAAGAATTAGATAATATACGAATATTTAATTTCTCAGGGGGAGAAGCTTTTCTGTACTATGATACTCTACTTGAATTAGTAAAGTGTTGTAAAAGTATAAATAAGTATTCTACTGTAATTACAAATGGATTTTGGGCAAAAGATTATAATACTACTTATGAAAAAATTAAAACTTTAAAGGAGTCTGGTCTTGATAGTTTAGGAGTAAGCTATGATCAGTTTCATGAGAAATATATAAGTGTTAAAAATATAAAAAATATTTTAAAGGCATCGAAGATTTTGGGTATTCCAATATCTATTCAAAGCGTAATTGTAAGTGAGCTTAATAATAATGAATGGGTTAATAAAATAGGAAGTGATCTTGTTGACGTTTCAATTAATTTCATAGGTTGTGATCCGGTTGGAAGAGCGAGCAGGTTTTTAGATAACAATTGCTATATTCGAGAAACCGTTTCAAGGGGATGTATTTGTCGAAAGAGCGGTACTTTATGCGTATCTTATGATGGCAGAATCTGGCCGTGTTGTGCTCCGTTTGTTTTTACTACGGATATTAGTGTAGGAAATATCTACAATAATGTTAGGACTGTTAGTGATGCTTTAAATAAACTTGAAGATAACCTGATTTTAAAAGTGCTAAGAAACAAGGGGTTTGACTTTTTTATAGACATTATGAATGAAAAGAATTTAATGAGAATTCCGAACAAAGTTATATCATCATGCGAAATATGTAGTATGTTATTTAAAAAGGATATGATAAAAGAAATGTATCCGTATGTTACAGAAAAATTATTTAGTGATATTAATTGCAGGAGGAGAGTGTGAAATGAATTATAATGTTATTGGTATTACCTTAGGCACTCGATGTAATGCAAAGTGTTCCATATGTTGTATGAATAATGATATTAAGGATGAATTAGATATTTCTACTATAAGAAAATATATTTTAAGTACAAAGCATAGTGAAAAAATAAAAGGGATATGCTTTACGGGTGGAGAGGTTTTTCTTTATTATAATGAATTAAAAGAGCTTGTTGCACTTGTACATGATTGTGGTAAAAAGTGTGGAGTTATTACAAATGGGTATTGGGGGTAT
>DALZNT010000063.1:0-21670 GCA_032005505.1 Clostridium sp.
CAGAAGCTGCTATGCTTATAATTAAAACCTATGGAGGTCCAATAATACTTATAATAGTGGGACTGATCATAAAACATATATCACAAAAATCTTATAAGAAAAAAAGACAAAGTTGAAATAAAAGTAAGGAGCAGATTTGAAATTTTCTGCTCCTTATTTTTTTATAACGAATAGCAAGAGATTACAATGTATTTAGCAATATGGTTTTAAGGCTCCATAATAAAATTAAGCCAGGGTAGATAACACCCAATGTATTTAGCAATATGGTTTTAAGGGCTAAAGAAGATAATAAAACTATTTACTATAAAACTAAAAATAAATGTGCTACACTATTTCCTTATTTTCATGTGAACGTTTAAATATATTTATTGTAAAATACCATAAAAGTTTATAAATACTAGTGTTTACCTAATTGCTTAATAATTTTTCTTTAAGTGTATAGAATTATCATAAAATTTATTAATATAAAAAGTTAATATTATGCTACATTACTTGACAAAAAACACTAGAAAAACATTTACAAGAGGTGTATTATATATTTAATTGGTTTAGTTAACCGGTTTACTATGTAGTGGATTAAAGGAGATTAACTTATGAATAAGGTTTGTATACTTGGAAGTATGAATATGGATTTAGTTTTAAAGATAGATAATTTACCTCAGGTTGGAGAAACGATTTTGTCAAAGTCCTTGGAGAAAATACCAGGTGGAAAGGGTGCTAATCAAGCGGTGGCAGCGAAAAGAAGTGGGGCAGAGGTATCTATGATATCTAAAATAGGACAAGATGAAAATGGTAAATTCTTAAGAGATGAATTAGTTAAAGATAATATAGATGTAAAGTATGTTTTTGAAGATGAAAAAGAAGCAACGGGAATGGCTATGATTATGGTTAATAAAAATGGTAATAATTCAATAGTTGTTGCTGCAGGCTCTAATATGACAATTAGTGCATCGGATATAGAAAACTCTACTGGTGCTATAAAAAACAGTGATATATTGATATCTCAATTTGAAACTCCAGAAGATATGACATTAATGGCCTTTGAAAAAGCAAAAGAGTTTGGAAAGGTGACTATATTAAATCCAGCTCCAGCTAAGGCTATTAAAGAAGAGCTTTTAAAGGTAACAGATATCATAGTTCCTAATGAAACTGAGGCAGAGCTGATAACGGGAATTAAGGTAGAGACCATAGAGGATGCAAAAAGAGCAGGTAAGGCCTTCTTAGAAAAAGGGGTAAAATTTGCAATAATAACTTTAGGTTCAAGAGGGGCGGCCATTATAGGAAAAGATTTCTGTGAAGTGGTTCCTGCTTTCAAAGTAAATGCAATGGATACTACAGCAGCAGGAGACAGCTTTATCGGTGGATTAAGCTCAAGATTAGATGTTAAAAATATAAATAAGGATACTTTAATAAAGGCGATTACCTTTGGAAATAAAGTATCATCTATAGCAGTTCAAAGAAAAGGTGCTCAGCCATCTATACCATATTTAAAAGAAGTAACTGCTGTTTACGGAGAGGAATAAGAACTATGAGAAAAACCACATTATTAAATAGCAATATAGGAACAGTAATTTCTAACATGGGACACACTGACATGTTAGCCATTGGAGATTGTGGATTACCAATACCAAGGGAAACAGAGAGAATAGATATAGCCTTAAGGTCGGGTGTACCAACATTTATAGATACTTTAAAGGTAATACTTGAGGAATTACAAATAGAAGAGGTGCTTATTGCAGTTGAAACAAAGGATGTAAGTCCTAAATTATATGAGGAAATAAAAGTGGTTATAGGAGAGGTAAAAATAACATTTATTTCTCATGAAGAGCTAAAGGCAAATCTAAAGGAATGTAAAGCAGTTGTTAGAACTGGAGAACAAACACCTTATGCCAATATAATTTTAAAATCTGGAGTTGTATTTTAGTTAAAAGGGGTGAGTTTAATGAATGACAAAATAGCAATGCTTAAAATGGAGAAGGTATCAAAATTTTTCCCTGGAGTTAAGGCTTTAGATGAGGTTAGTATAGAAGCCTATGGTGGAGAAGTAACTGCTTTAATGGGTGAAAATGGTGCAGGTAAGTCAACCCTAATGAAAATACTTAGCGGAGTTTATAAAAAGGATGAGGGTAAAGTATTTATTGAAGGGAAAGAAGCTCACATAAAAGGTATAAAATCTGCTGAAGATTATGGAATTACAATAATTCACCAAGAGTTAAGTATTCTAAATAACCTTACAGTGGCAGAAAATATATTTTTAGGAAATGAGAAATTCCACAAATTTTCAAGAAAGATAGATAAGAAGGAATTAGCAGAAAGAAGTAAGAGATTCCTAGAGCAGATAGGCTGTAGCATAGACCCTAATGAATTAGCGGCTAACATAAATGTTGGAGAGAAGCAAATGATTGAGATAGCAAAGGCTCTAACGAAAAATGCTAGAATAATCATAATGGACGAGCCTACTACAGCTTTAACAGAGGTGGAGACAAAGAAGCTTTTTAAGGTTATAGAAACCCTTAAGAAAAAGGGAATTGCAGTAATATACATATCTCACAGAATGGAAGAAATCTTTACAATATGTGATAGAGTTGAAGTTTTAAGGGATGGAAAGTATGTAGGAAATGCTTTAATAAAGGATATAGATAATGACAAATTAATTTCTATGATGGTAGGAAGAAAAATAGAAGATCAATTCCCTTATAAGCCAGCCCTAAAAGCTGATAATATTTTAGAGGTTTCAAATTTGAGCTGCAAAAAAGGTGTGGAAAGTGCCTCCTTTGAAGTAAGAGGAGGCGAAATTCTAGGAATTGCAGGGCTTATGGGTGCAGGAAGAACAGAGCTTGCGAAGACAATCTTCGGCGAATACAAGAAAACCTCAGGTAAAATAAAAATTAAGGGCAGAGAAGTAGAGATAAAAAACGTTGAGGATGCTATAAGCCACGGGATTTGTTACTTATCAGAGGATAGAAAAAAAGAAGGTTGTGTACTAGGGTTATCTGTGGGAGAAAATATGTCTCTTTCTAATCTTAAAAAATATGAAAAATCCTTTGGGAGAATAGATAAGCAAAAGGAAAATGAAGAAATAGATTATTATATTGAAAAAATGAGAATTAAAACTCCGGGAAGGAATCAGCTGATAAAGAATTTAAGTGGTGGAAATCAGCAAAAGGTAATACTAGCTAAATGGTTAATGTTATCCCCAGAAGTATTGATAATAGACGAGCCTACTAGGGGAATAGATGTAGGAGCTAAAAAGGAGATATATGACCTGTTAAATCAGCTTAAGGAAGCAGGTAAAGCTGTAATAATGATATCTTCAGACTTACCAGAGGTGCTGGGAATTAGTGACAGGATACTAGTTATGAGTGAAGGTAAGATAGCTGGACAGTTATCAAGGGATGAAGCATCACAAGAAAATATCATGAAATTAGCTTTAGCATAATCAGCATAGGAGGCGGCAGCAAATGAAAGTTAACGTAAAACAAAATTTAGATAAATATAAATCACTTATTGGATTATTGTTATTATGCTTAGTAATAACCTTTGTGACTCCAAATTTTTTAACAGTATCAAATATCACAAACATATTCACACAGGTATCGGTTAATGCGATAATTGCAGTTGGTATGACATTTGTAATATTAACTGGTGGAATAGACTTATCAGTAGGTTCAACACTGGCTATAAGTGGAGCTTTAGGAGCATCAATAGTTAAATCCACAGGAAATATAGTATTAGCAGTAATAGCAGCTGGAATTGTTGGTATAGTTATAGGTTTAATAAATGGACTTTTAATATCAAAAGGAAAGTTACAGGCATTTATAGCAACACTTGCAACAATGACAATATTTAGAGGAGCAACCTTAGTATTCACAAATGGAACTCCAATATCAAAATTACCAGAAGCCTTCGTAAATATAGGTAACGGGAAAATAGGTTTTATGCCAATACCTGTTATTATAACTATTGTAGTAGCCTTAGCAGGAATATATGTATTATCACAAACTAGATTTGGAAGATATTTATATGCTTTAGGTGGAAACGAAGATTCAGCAAGACTATCAGGAATAAACACAACTAAAATAAAAACCTTAGCCTATGTGATTTCAGGATTTGCTGCATCGATAGCAGGGGTTATTATTACAAGTAGAATAGGTTCAGCTTCACCAAATGCTGGAACAGGCTTTGAACTCGATGCAATAGCAGCAGTAGTTATTGGAGGAACTTCCTTAGCTGGTGGAGAGGGGAAAATAACAGGAACAATAATAGGTGCTCTTATAATAGGAGTATTAAACAATGGACTAAACTTAATGAATGTATCACCATTCTATCAATCAATAGTAAAAGGTTTAGTTATATTATTAGCAGTGTTATTAGATAAGAAAAGAAATAAGAAATAGGTGTGCTCTAGATAGTATTGATAATATTAAATTGGAACATTATTAGTATGACAGGATAGAATTATAATAAACGGAATGACCTGTAGGGAGGCAGTATGATGAAGCTAGCTAAAAAGATATTAGCCATGGGTTTGGTAACTCTTATTACCATGGGTTCATTTGTAGGGTGTGGAAGAAGAGATAATGATAAAAAAATAGGAATGGTTTTATCTACTTTAAATAATCCATTCTTTGTAACCATGAAGACTGGAGCAGAAGAAAAAGCTAAGGAATTAGGATATGAATTGATAGTTTTAGATTCTCAAGATGATCCAGCAAAAGAGAGAGCAAATGTAGAAGATTTATTACAAATGGGAATTGTGGCACTTTTAATTAATCCAACGGATAGTGATGCTGTAGTTAAGACAGTAGAAGTAGCCAATGAAAAAAATGTACCAGTAATAACATTAGATAGACAAGCTAATGGCGGAGATGTAACAAGCCATATATCTTCAGATAATATAAAAGGTGGAGCTATGGCAGGGGAATTTGCTATGGAACAGTTAAAGGGTGAACCCAAAATAAATGTAGTTGAATTGCAGGGTATACCAGGTGCTTCAGCTACAAGAGACAGAGGAGAAGGCTTCCATAGTGTTTTAGATGGAAAAGAAAATGTAACCTTTGTTTCAAGCCAGGCAGCTGATTTTGATAGACAAAAGGGGCTGCAGGTTACAGAAAATATATTACAAGGTAACTCTGATATACAAGTAGTATTTGCTCATAATGATGAGATGTCACTAGGAGCAGCAAAAGCTATAAAATCTAGCAATATAAATGCTATAGTCATAGGCTTTGATGGGAATGATGATGCTCTAGAAGCTATAGAGAACGGAGAAATGACAGCAACTGTAGCACAACAGCCAGATTTAATTGGAGCTTTAGGTGTTGAACTTGCAGAGAAGATTTATAATGGAGAAGCAGTTGAAAAAGAAATAGCTGCAGATCTAAAAATAATAAGCAAGTAATAGTTAAATTAACATAAATAAAAAAATAAGTAAATAATTTCATGGACTGTTTCAAGTTGTATATGTAAACTGTTGTTAAAGCAGAAAAAATCAATTTGGGACAGTCTATTATTTTTCAGAATATATTTACGGGGGTGCAGCATGGGGAAGACTACATTATTAGATATAGCCAAGGCAGTAGAACTTTCAAAAACAACAGTATCAAGGGTATTAAATAATAAGCCCATAAACGTTTCCAAGGAAACTAAAAGCAGAATATTTAAAGCGGCAGAGGAGTTAAATTATATACCAAATTCCTTAGCAAGAAGCTTAACCACTAATAAAAGCTATACCATAGGTTTTATAATTCCAGATATACAGAACCCATTCTTTGCAGAAATGGCTAAGGCAATAGAAATAGAAGCTGAAAACCATGGATACAGTATGATTTTATGCAATACCTTCAATAGTGGAAAAAAAGAAGAAGAGCATATTAAATTACTTATAAGTAAGCTTATAGACGGGGTAATAATAGTATCCAGTGGAGAAGAAAATAAAGGAATAGAGCTTTTGAAAAGCAATAAAGTACCTTTTGTTCTGGCGGATAGGATGGTTACCAGCCATCATGACACAAAGGTCGTGTTTTCTGATAATGAAAGTGGAATTAAACTTGGAGTGGAGTACTTACTTCATAAAGGACATATAAATATAGCCTTTATATCAGGAAAACAAAAGGGAATTGCCAATGCAAGGGTACATTACTTTAAAGAAATAGCTACAAACCATAATATCTATAATGACGACCTTATAGAAAGTGCTAACTTTTCTATAGAAGGTGGCATGGCAGCCACAGAAAAATTAATGAAAAAGGAAACTCAAATAGATTCAATTTTCTACAGCAGTGATGTTATGGCCATTGGTGGAATGAAATATCTACTCAGAAATGGCTACAAAATACCAGAAGACATAAGTATATTAGGCTACGACAATATAGAAATGAGTTCCTTCATAGAGCCAGAGCTAACCACAATAGCTCAGCCTATATACAAAATGGGTGAAGAGTCTTTTAAATTATTAATGAAGGTACTAGAAAATGAAAGTTGTGAAGAAGAGATATCCTTAAAGCCCTATTTGGTGGAGAGAAAAACAGTTAACCTTTAACCTAATATTATAGAAAATAGAGTTAAATCAGGACATTTTCTCATAGTTCTCTTTGTCAATTGATGATATAGTTTAAATGGACAATTTGCAGCACATGTGTTGAGCTGCAAATTGTCCATTTTTTATAGATTCAAAGCCATGTCGCCATATTTAATCCATTGCTTTTTACGCATATATTCAGAAATAGCAATGGTAAGAAGTGCAGGCAGTATGAAATGCATAAATAATATTTGTAGCAGAACAATTTTAGGGGCAAGACTTTGTGTCATTGTTTCATAGGTCATTATTTGGCCGACAAAGCCTGCAGAGCCCATACCAGAACCGGTTGCATTATTAGTCATCTTAAGAACTGTGGAGGAGATTGGGCCTAAAATAGCACTGGATATAATGGCGGGCAGCCAAATAACTGGCTTTCTAATTATATTAGGGATTTGAAGCATTGATGTTCCAACACCTTGAGCTAGTAATCCACCCAGTTTATTTTCTCTATAGCTTGCAACAGCAAATCCAACCATTTGACAACAGCATCCTACTGTAGCAGCACCAGCAGTTATTCCATTAAGGTTTAAAATAACACCAATGGCAGCTGAGCTTATTGGAAGAGTCAAAAGCATTCCCATTATTACAGAAACAAGAATTCCCATGATAAAAGGCTGCTGTTCCATAGAAAACATAATGAAATTTCCAAGGTAAGCCATAAATTTTGATATGGGAGGACTCATAAGCAAACCAACAGCAGCTCCAATACTAATGGTAATTAGAGGCGTAATAATTATATCTATTTTTGATTTTCCAGAGATAAGATTACCAATTTCAATTGCTACTAAAGCTGCAATAAAAGCACCCAGGGGTTCTCCAGGGCCAGCTAACATAATTACACCAGCATCTGTCATTATAGCACCTGAAAGAATTTTAGGTGCAAATCCACCAATAAGTCCAGAAACTGCAGCAGATACAACTACAAGAGGACTAGATTTATACTTATATGCAACTCCAACACCAATGCCAGCACAAGTAGCTGAGGCAGCAATTTTACCTATAAGAAAAATAGTAGTACCTATATTTCCTTCAAATAAATTACCTATTTGCTGCAATATTGTTCCTATTATTAAGGTTGAGAATAAACCTAAAGCCATTCCGCTTAATCCGTCAATAAAAATGTGATTTAAATAGTTTTTTAGTCTTTTCATCTTAATGCTCCCTTATATATTACTATTATACCTAATTATACAAGTTCACTGACTGAAAGGTCAATCTATATCAAGTTTATCTCCAAATCCACTTCCTTTGTTCCCATAGCAGACAGAATTTCAACAGTATTATTTTCTATTTCTTTTAAAATTCCCTCCACATGACAGTTGCCAGTTTCAAAGCCCATTACATAATCTCCCCTTGCCATGGATTTCCACTGGGTGAAAGATGGCAGCTGGGATTTTTTAAACTTTAATTGGAATGTCATATCATGGTTTTGGACTGTGGCAATACAATCCTCATCATTTAGGGTGTGGTAAAACACTTCTTCAGGTTTGCTGTCAAATTGTAATCGGTATAATAGTTGTAATATCCGTTCTCCTTGATATAGTTGTGAGAAGTGGGAAATTGAAAAAGAAGAAAGAGCATAAGGGTGAAATGAATAAGGAAGACAAGGGTGAAGTAAAGGCTTAAGGCTTTACCTATAAAATTATATTTTTAAATTTTAGGAAGTAAGAAAGATGAAAAAACTTAAGTTTACCGCGATTCTTTTATCAATGGTTATGGTAACAGGTTTAGTAGGATGTGGATCAAAGGATGATGCAGCAAAAGCAAAGGATATGGCAGCAAACTTTATCACTCAGGGAGTTGTAGGATTAAAAACTGCTGTAGCAGCTATAAAAGGTGAAAAACCTTCAAAAGACTATATAGACACAGGAGTATCTGTAATCAATAAAGATACTGTAAAGTAAAAATAATTTTTAATATGTTATTTCAATAAACCCTTATTTTATAAAATATAAGTAACAATATAACCATAAGAGGTTGTAGAGATTGACACAGACAAGCCCATACTTATTTACTAAATAGAAGTTAAACTTAGCTTTATGTTAATGTAAAGCTAGGCTGTTTTTTTGTTATAAGGGAAATAATATTGACATGATTTTTAAAATATGATATATAAAAGGTAGTGGTTAGCACTCGAAGGTTGCGAGTGCTAATAAAGAAATATGTATATGTCTAAGTATGAAGGGAGAGCATTAAAATGGAAACAAAACAATTTAAAGCAGAATCTAAAAGGTTATTAGATCTTATGATTAATTCAATTTATACTCATAGGGAAATATTTTTAAGAGAAATTATCTCTAATGCAAGTGATGCTATTGATAAGATGTATTATAAGGCATTAACGGATGAATCAATAACCTTTAATAAAGAGGATTATTTTATTAAGGTAACTATAGATAAAGACAATAGAGTTATAAAGATTTCAGATACTGGTATTGGGATGACTAAAGAAGAACTTGATGATAACCTTGGAGTTATTGCAAAAAGTGGTTCTTTACAATTTAAAAAAGAGAATGAAGAACAGAATGGCCACGATATAATAGGTCAGTTTGGAGTTGGATTCTATTCAGCTTTCTTAGTGGCAGATACTGTTACTGTTATAAGTAAGGCTTTTGGTAGTGATAAGGCTTATAAATGGGAGTCTAAAGGCGTTGAAGGGTATACCATTGAAGAATGTGAAAAAGATACTGTAGGTACAGATATTCTATTAGAGCTAAAAGAAAATAATGAAGATGAGAATTATGATGAATATTTAAGTGAGTACACTTTAAAATCATTAATTAAAAAATATTCTAATTTTATTACATATCCTATAAAAATGGATATAACTGAAAACAGGCTTAAAGAAGGTTCAGAAAATGAATATGAGGATTATCTAGAAGAGCAAACTGTAAACAGCATGGTTCCTATATGGAGAAAAAACAAAAATGAGCTTACTAAAGAGGATTATGAGAACTTCTATAAGGAAAAACATTTTGGTTTTGACAAGCCATTAAAGCATCTTCATATCAGTGTTGATGGAGCAATAAGCTATAATGCTATTTTATATATTCCTGAAAGTATGCCATATGATTTCTATACAAAGGAATATGAAAAGGGCTTAGAGCTATATTCAAAGGGCGTTCTTATAATGAATAAGTGCTCTGATTTATTACCTGACTATTTTGGTTTTGTAAAGGGGATAGTTGATTCAGAGGACCTTTCATTAAATATCTCTAGAGAAATATTACAACATGACAGACAATTAAAATTCATAGCTAAGAACATTAAAACTAAGATTAAAAATGAATTAGAGAGTATGTTGAAAAATCATAGAGAGGACTATGAGAAGTTCTATGAAGCCTTTGGAAGGACATTAAAGTTTGGTGTTTATAGTGATTTTGGAAAAGACAAAGATTTATTAGAAAACCTATTAATGTTCTACTCTTCAAAGGAAAAGAAAATGGTAACTTTAGCAGAGTATGCTGAAAGAATGCCAGAGGACCAAAAGTATATTTACTATGCTTCAGGTGAATCTATAGACAGAATTGAAAAATTACCACAAACAGAGCTTGTGTCAGATAAAGGATACGAGATACTATACTTCACTGATGATATAGATGAATTTGCTATAAAAATGATGATGAACTATAAAGAAAAAGAGTTTAAGTCTGTATCAAGTGGTGATTTGGGTATAGAAGAAACTGATAATGATGCTGCTGAAAATAACAATTCAGAAGAAAATAAAGAGTTATTTGATGCAATGAAAAATCTTTTATCAGCAAAGGTTAAGTCTGTTAAAGCATCAAAAAGATTAAAAAATCATCCTGTATGCTTATCAAATGAAGGTGACTTAACAATAGAGATGGAGAAAATCCTAAACTCAATGCCTGACAGCCAAGGTATAAAAGCTGATAAAGTTCTTGAGATAAATGTTAACCACCCTGTGTTTAAAGCAGTAAAAGAAGCTCATGAAAGTAATAAGGACAAATTTAACTTATATACTGATGTGCTATATAATCAAGCATTACTTATAGAAGGACTACCTATAGCTGATCCAGTAGAATTTACAAATAATATTTGCAAGTTGATGAAATAGGATACTCATAAAAACAAACCGAGGTGTGTGCTCAATGTCATTTAGTTAAGACTTTATGACATTGGGTGTTTGCCTCGGTTTATTTATTATCTAATTTAATGAATACAAATATTTATCTTAAGCAAACTATAAGTATAAATTTATAAGGAGGTTTTTAAAATGAAAACGAAATTTAAACCATTGCTCCTAGGATTATTATTTGTACTTATGTTAACAATCGTTGGGTGCGGCAACACTGATTCTTCTGATGGAACAAATAATGCCAATTCCTCTAATGGAACAAACAATGCTAATTCTTCTAATGGAACGAACAATGCCAATTCCTCTAATGGAACAAACGATGCTAATTCTACAGCGAAGAAGGCATTTACTAATGAAGAATATTATACATATTTAAACGATAGGTATAATAATTATTTTAAAGGCGATAACATGAATGGTGACTATGATATCTATGCAGATGAATTTACATATAATGGCACATATGATGAATTTATTACTGGATATAATGAGTATCATAAAGGTACAAAGGCAAATTTAGAAGCTTTTAAAAAGGATTTAGAAACTGGTGTAGTAAAGGGAAATGCGGAAGTTGATAAGGTAAATCAAGAAATAATAGCCTCTGTTGATAAAGCTATAAAGTCAGTTGATGAATATAGTGAAACTTTTGCTGAAAAAACTAAGGATTATGCTACTATGGCGAAGGATGAAGTAATTGGTGGGTTAAGAACCTTAGGAACAGTTCCTCGTGAAGCTAAAATGGAATTAGATAAAATGATTAACGATGCTAAAAGCACATTAGGTATAAAATAGCAAAAAGTATTGTTAAATTTATCTTTAAAATTAATATGAAAAGGAAGCCTGTCAACTAATATTAAGTTACAGGCTTTTATCTTTTTAAAATTCTTATGAACTCTTTTTCTATACTACTCTAAGATATCATGGATAAATTTGCCATTAATCGATTATTTAAAGTTAAGTGAAAATTATGTAATCATATGGTATAATGTGAAAAAGGGTGTAAAAAAGGATGGGAGAAAGATGAAGTTTGTATTTAGAAATTTTAAGTTTCTAAAAAAAAGAAAATGTAGAAGAATATTAACACGTTTAGTCATGTTAACAGTTTGTGGGGGAATTTTATTAAGCTTAATTATGCAATCTGTCGTTAAAGCTAATGATAATAGCATAACTGCTAAGGGGGCAGTGAGTAAAGAAGAAGCGGTAAATACAGATGAAGTTGAAAATGATAAAGAAGCTGATAGTAGTGAAATTAATACAAGTGAAAAATTAGCAGAGGGAAAAAAATTAGATGTAAACTTAATAACTCAATTGCCTGAATTATATAATGGCTGTGAAATTACAAGCTTAACAATGCTCCTTAATTATAAGGAAATAGAAGTTAGTAAATTGGAGTTAGCTGAGAAGGTGCCTGTTGATTATACAGCTTTAGTAAGAAACGAGGATGAAAGTTTTATTTGGGGGAATCCGGAATATGGATTTGTAGGTGATGTATATGGAGATGACATGGGTTTTGCAATTGATCCGGAACCACTTATACCACTAATTGAAGAATATTATCCTGGACAAGCTATTGATTTAACGGGAGATGACATAGAAGCAATTAAAGCTTCAATAATGAATGAGAATCCAGTTATTGCATGGGTAACAGCGGATTTTACACGACCATATGAATTTAGAACGTGGACAGATTCAAATGGAAATCAGGTAAGAGGCACATTTGAAACTCATGCAGTTCTACTTACAGGTTATGATGAAGAATATTTTTATTATAATGATCCATTGAGTGGGTATAAAAATGCTTATATTAGTATTGATGTCTTTGAAGCTGTTTGGAGTGATATGGGTAGGAAGGCTTTGACAGTAGGATAATAATCCATGAATACTATGTTAAAACTCATCAGAGGTCAAGTGATTGCAATATTAAATCTGAATTTTATAAGTGAAAATGTAAATATGAAAAATAGAAAGAAAGCTTGTCACTAATATTAAGTGACAGGCTTTTGTATTTTAAAAATTAGTATTCAGATCCTTTTCTAAATCAAAAATAATCTGAAGGCGTTCATTAGTTGCTGTAATAGTAGCACCAAGTAGAGCTTTGTCATCAGCAAAGTAAACTGCAAGAAATTCATCTTGGCTGAAGGAGCTCCTGGTATCCATCAGCTCTTTAAAAAGCATGAATTCTTTATGGTTAAGATATTCTTGTGAGAAGTCAGAAGATCGGGTAGCAGTTTGATATGCATCTTCATTTATAATTTAATTGTAAAAATAGTTCAGTTTATTAAAAAAGGCCTTAATTTTTTGGTTGAACAGTATACTAAACCCAAAGAAATCTATTATAATAGATGTTGAATCTAATATTATAAAAAATGGAGTTAAGTTATTAGTGTTCAACCTAATATTATAAGAAATTGGAGTTAAGTTATATGAGTGAAGCAAATAAATTAAATAGGGTAAATGAAGTAAATGATGAATTAAATGAAGAAAATAAAGGAATAGATATCTTGAAAATTTCAAATTATGATAAGTTTAAGTGCATAGCTGATAAATGTAGGTTTACATGTTGTGAAGGATGGGACGTTAGTATCGATACTGACACCTATAGCAAATGGGAAGGAGAAAAGAATAAGACTGATTATATTTTAAGTCATGTAAAGATGAAAAAATGTGGAAGCGAAAGGTCCTATTTTATAGATAAGGAGACTCATGAACCATGTCCTTTTCTGGATAAACAGGGATTATGCCAGGTAGTAAAAAACCATGGAGAAGAGTATTTATCATTAACATGCCATAGTTTTCCTAGGATAGAGAATGTCTTTGAAGATAAAAAGGAACTTTCATTATCATGTGCATGTCCTGAAGTTGTAGAGCATATAAGTAGCATAACTGGAAAAATAGATATAAGTTCAGAAAATCATACTAACTTAGAAAGCAATTTATTAGAACTGAAAATCAGGGAAGCTGTGATTAAGATTATACAGCAGGAAAATTTCTTATTAGAGCATAAGCTGATTATTAGTTTTCAGATGCTATTAACTATTCTGGAAAATGAAAACTTTGAAGAGGATAGTTTAGTAGAAGAACTAGACAAGCATAAAAGCAGAGAGTATATACAATCCCTTATTGATATGTATGAGGAAATAGAGGTAACAATAGAGGATTCTGTTATAGAAATTAATAATCTATTTTTAGATATTACACAGGATTATAAGGAAGTTTCTATTTTGAAGATTCTTTTAAAGGATATTTATGACTTTGCGGAGAAAGTTGAAATAGAAGAGCTTTCAGCTAAGTGGCAGGCTTATAAAGGTTTATTTGAACAACATAATCAGCTAATTGAAAATTGCACTGTATCTAAGATTTTAAGCAGCTGTGTCAGTAGTGATATTGAGGACATGACCATTGATTTTCAAATGATTATACTAGAGTATTTATTAGTAAGGTATGCTGCATTCTTGAAGTATTGTATGAATGAAAGTGAAGAAATAGATAGTTCAGATGTAAAAGATTATATAGTAGCTTTTTCAAGAATTATTGGTAACAACACTGAAGCAGTAATAGAATTTTTTGAAGATGGCTTTGGTGAAGCTGTTTTGGAAATGGGATATTTGTGTTTTATAAGTATATTTTAATGGTTCATTAGAGGTAATTTTAGGATTATACAAAGATCCTATGGGAAGGTTGCTATTCATAGCAAAAGTATGATTTAATAGAGGCTATAATGTATGTTATCTTTAGTGATTATAGTATAGATAATAAATGGCTTTAGGTATAGTGGTGGAAATATAGTTAAATTGTGGTATAATATTACAATAAGAATATATTTACAGATAAGGAAAACCGTTGCATTTACGAATGCAAAATAAAAAGGAGAGAGAATAATGAATTTAGAAGATGTAAAAAAATCAGACTTAGAAATTTTTAATCTTGTTAGCAAAGAACTTGAAAGACAAAGAAATGGAATAGAACTCATAGCTTCAGAAAATTTTACTTCTAAAGCAGTAATGGAAGTAGTAGGCTCTTGTCTGACAAATAAATATGCTGAAGGATACCCTAGTAAAAGATACTATGGAGGGTGTGAAGTTGTAGATATCATAGAAAATATCGCCAGGGAAAGGGCTATAGAACTGTTTAAGGCTGAAGGATATCATGCCAATGTCCAACCACATAGTGGCTCTCAAGCTAATATGGCAGTTTATATGAGCATTTTAAATCCAGGAGATACCGTGATGGGTATGAATTTAAACGAAGGTGGACACTTAACTCATGGTTCATCAGTAAATTTTTCAGGGAAATTATACAATTTTATTGCTTATGGAGTAAATAAGAATACAGGATTTATAGATTATGAAGAATTAGAGGCTTTAGCTAAAGAAAGTAAACCTAAACTTATTGTTGCGGGAGCTAGTGCCTATGCTAGAATAATAGATTTTAAAAGAATAAAAGAAATATGTGATGAGGTTGGAGCTTATTTTATGGTAGACATGGCACATATAGCAGGTCTAGTAGCAGCAGGATTACATCCTTCACCTATACCTTATGCTGATTTTATAACCTCAACTACACATAAAACGCTAAGAGGTCCAAGAGGTGGCTTAATTCTTTGTAAAGAAGAATACGCTAAAATTTTAGATAAAACTATATTCCCTGGAATGCAGGGAGGACCACTAGAGCATGTAATCGCTGGAAAAGCTGTTTGCTTCAAAGAAGCTTTAGGCGAAGACTATAAATTATATATGAAAAATGTGGTTGAAAATTGTAGTACACTAAGCGATTCTTTAAAAATACATGGGTTTAAAATAGTATCAAACGGCACAGATGGTCACTTGTTATTAGTTGATTTAACTGACAAAAATATATCTGGCAAAGAAGCTGAGCATAGACTTAATAATATAGGAATTACAGTTAATAAAAATACAATCCCAAATGAACAAAGAAGTCCATTTGTAACTTCAGGTATTAGAATTGGAACCGCTGCCGTTACAACAAGAGGTTTTACAAAAGAAGACATGGTGAAGATAGCGGAAATAATAAGTGATGCTTTATGTAATGAAAACATAAGTGAAGCTGAGTTAGAATCAAGAGTTAAAGAATTATGCGATAATCATCCTTTATATCAATAAGTGATTATCCAAATCTTTACCCTAAAGGGCACACGTGATTTGGCTTATACGAACTTACTCATTTGAATGAATATGAGAATGAGTTTCCCTGATAATTAGATTGAAATAATAAACTAAATATCATTTGTGATAGTTAGGAGGAAAATTATGAGTATTATAATGAAGGGTTCAGCGGTTATAGCTGCTATGAAGGAAAAATTGCAGCAAGAAACTCTGGTTTTAAAAGAAAGAAATATCATACCACATTTAGGAATTGTGCGTGTAGGAGCAAGACCGGATGATCTGGCATATGAACGTGGTGCAAAAAAAAGGATGGAAAGCATTGGTATTGCTTGCACAGTATTCGAATTTCCGGAAGATATAAAGCAGACATTATTTGAACAGGAATTTGAAAAGATAAACAATAATCCGGATATTCATGGAATACTTTTGTTTCGTCCACTGCCAAAACATCTGGATGAGGAACCATTAAAAGCAATGATTAATCCGTTTAAAGATGTAGACTGTATGAGTCCAGTGAATATTGCAAAAGTATTTTCAGGAGATGAATCATGCTATGCACCATGCACACCGGAAGCGGTGATTGAGCTTCTAGATTATTATGATATTGATCTTGTTGGAAGAAAGGTCACAGTAATTGGACGAAGCATGGTTGTAGGAAAACCATTGTCTATGTTACTTATTAAGAGAAATGCAACTGTTACAATCTGCCACACCAGAACGAAGAATCTTGCACAGGCGTGCCATGACGCAGATATTGTAGTGGCAGCAGTAGGAAAAGCCAAAGTAGTGAATGAACTGCTCATTGGAGACGGTGCAATTGTAGTAGATGTAGGAATTAATGTGGATGATGAAGGTAATTTATGTGGAGATGTAGATTATGAAAAAGTAATGGGAAAAACTACTTATATCACGCCCGTACCAGGTGGGGTTGGAAGTGTTACATCATCAGTACTGGCAAAGCATGTGATTCGCGGAGCAAAATACTTGAATTCTATTTAAAGTATATGTTTAGACATTTTATCACCATATACAAAATATATCTGACGATTTAAAGCATTGCAGAATATTCATATAAATAACAGAAAATAACAACAACGAGAACATTGCTATATGGCAATGTTTTTCTTCTATGATGTGGTATAATAGATAAGTTCTAGATATATCTATACACTAGGATTTTGTGAAACACTTTAGAAAAGTAATAACTGGCGAAGAATTTATATAATTAGAATCTATATAAATACAAATATAATCATATGAAGAAAGAGGAAATTAAATGACAAAAGCAAATTTTAAAGATTATAAACTAGGTGATGAAATACTGAAAGCACTTAATATATTAAATTATAAAAATCCAACAAAGGTACAGGAGCAAGTTATACCGGTTGCTTTAGAAAATAAAGATGTACTTGTTAAATCTCAAACTGGAAGTGGTAAAACAGCAACTTTTGCAATTCCATTATGTGAATTAGTGGATTGGGATGAAAATAAGCCACAAGCCTTAATACTGACACCAACTAGAGAACTTGCAATTCAAGTTAAGGAGGATGTATTTAATATAGGAAGGTTTAAAAGAATAAAAGTACCCGCACTTTATGGAAAGTCTTCCTTTGGACTTCAACAAAAAGAGCTTAAGCAAAAGACTCATATAGTAGTTGGAACGCCAGGTAGAACGATAGATCATATAAAAGAAGGTAATTTTGTTACGGATAATATAAAATATCTTGTAATAGATGAAGCAGATGAAATGCTTAGTATGGGATTCGTAGAGCAAATAGAAGAAATAATAAAAAGTCTGCCAACTGACCGTGTAACAATGCTATTCTCAGCGACACTTCCAGATGATATAGATGCTCTATCTAAAAAGTACATGAAAGACCCTGTTAAGATAGAAATTGAATCAAAAACTTTAACAGTAGATAGAATAGTACAAGAGTGTTACAACGTAGAGGAAACAGGAAAATTAAATCTATTAAAGGATATAACAACAATAGAAAACCCAGATAGTTGCGTGATTTTCTGTAATACTCAAAGTAAAGTAGAAACACTTCATCGTGAACTTTCAAAGCTTAAATACCCATGTGATAAAATTCATGGAGGTATGGAGCAAGATGATAGAATAAGGGTTATGACTAACTTTAAAAAGGGGTACTTTAGATATTTGATAGCTACAGATGTTGCAGCTAGAGGAATAGACATAGATAGTATATCTCATGTAATAAACTACGATGTACCTATTTTAAGAGAAAACTATGTTCATAGAATAGGAAGAACAGGACGTGCAGGGAAAGAGGGAAGAGCGATTACTTTTGTAATGGCATCTGATGAAAGACGTGTGTTTGAGATTAATTCATATACAGGTAAAGAGCTTACTTTCAAGAAAGTTCCTAGCAAAAAGCTTGTTACAGAGTTAAAGCCTGCCTTTGAAGAGAAATTAGCAGCGAAAGCTAAGATTAAGGAAGATAAAGGCGCAGGTCTTAGTGAAGAAATATTAAAGCTTCATATTAATGCTGGTAAAAAG
Organism: Clostridium sp.; assembly: GCA_032005505.1. Taxonomy (GTDB): domain Bacteria; phylum Bacillota; class Clostridia; order Clostridiales; family Clostridiaceae; genus Clostridium_J. The sequence goes on from DALZNT010000063.1 coordinate 18,324, forward strand.
ACTAAAATGAGAGCTGTTGATGTAGTAGGAACTCTTTGCAGTATAGATGGTATGACTGCCGATGATATCGGAGTTATAAGTATCCTTGATGTATCTACATTTGTAGAAGTATTAAATAATAAGGGTGAGATGGTGCTTAAGGCATTACAGACTAAGAATATAAAAGGAAGACCTCGTAGGGTTACCAAGGCTGGAGAGAGAGAAATCATATCAAGACCTAGTAGATATACTAACTAATGAAAAATGAAAGCCTGTCACTGATATTAAGTGACGGGCTTTTGCGTTTTAAAAATTATTAGAATAAATAAAATGAAATAACAAAAAATTAAAGGATATTTCCTTCTTGTATAGAATTAAATTATATAGAGGGCATAAATAAAAGTCAGTTTCTGGTAGTGTAGACTACTGCTGGAGGCTGGCTTTTTATTTGCTTTTATAATGAAATTTTTTAGATGTTTAGGGGGAGAGAGCTGGGGAAATTGGATAAGATGAAAATTCAAAGTTTCAATGGAGAAACACTGAATAAAAATGATATAAAGTTTTATATACAATGAACTAATATATTACATCTAATTCAGGTTATGAATTAAAATAATAATAATTATCGAATAAATAAATAGCCTGCCAAGTAAAATTGGCAGGCTATTTTTGTAGAAATTGATTAAAATTTAACAAGTAATGAAAGAATTAAGCATTTAAAAATTTATTGTGGCATATGTTTTAAAATATGTCTTTAAACTTTCTCTGTGATAATGTTCCAGTGTGTATGAATCTTATTTAGCATTCTATATAAATCTGATGCATCAACGAAGTTTTCTTTAGCGTCAACCTCGCCAGGATATTCGTATTGAGCTAAAAGTCCAATAAGGTCATCATATAATTCAGTTCTGTTCATTAATAAAACCTCCCATATATTAGATCTAATAATTTAAGATGTTGATTGAATTCATTGGACAATAACTTTTAAATCCAATCATCTTTGATAAAATTATAACATACTAATTATATTTATGTCAAAATATTCTGAAAAATAATTTTACAATTTAGTTTGTTGATTTATTTGCGCTCATATTACTTAAATTGGTATAATGATTAATAATAGGGTTAGATAATTGATAAATTCTTTAGGGAATTCTTCCGCAGTGGGGTTAAGGTTGGAGAAATAAAAACCAGTCTTGGCATACAAGGCAAGAAAAATATAAGCTTTATAAATATTAATAATCATTAAGTAAAAAAGGGGATATATTCATGAATTTTAAATTTGAGCAAAAGAAGCCGGAACAAATAGTAAAGGGGATCTACACTAGTGGAATTGTATATGTAGCTTCATTAATATGTACTGTATTAGCTACTATGATAACTATTTTCTCTAATAATGGAATGTTCCAAACGGAGATGGTATTTCAAGCCATGACATTATTTGTAGTTCTCGCTAACATACTTAAGCCAATAGCCATTATTCTTTTTATTAAAGCAATATGCGAAGCTTTATATAACTTGTTAAAAGCTATTGAAATTTATATGAGTAAAAATCAGGAAGGAGAGCTGTAAAGGCTCTCTTTTTCAGGTGAAAAATAGCTTTGGTATTTAATGCAGGTATGATTTTATTGTAAAACTTAGAGTAGACAAAATGAAATATTTTGGGTAAATAGGAAAACGATGATATAATATTCGTATAAAACTAAAATAATAATAGCAAGTGAATAATTGTTCAGAAATTGAAAATTGTTTTATATGTCATGTTAGTAAGTTTAATAAGATAGTCTAAATGTGGCTACCTTATTTTGGATGATATATAAATTATTTAGTCATAGTCTTAGTATATAGCTACATAGTTGTTTTATATTATCTATTGAATAATACATAGAAAAGGGGAGTCATATACCATGGAAGTTGATGGGAGATTAAAGACAGTATTATCAGTGGGGGTAATTGCACTGCTTATTATTAATTTGAGTACTACATTTTCACTTAAGGAAGAAAATAAAGATTTGAAAAATAGCATAGATGCAATAAACAGTAATATCCGAATTAGGGATAGCAATTTAAGTAGTGAAATTAGTGATTCTCATAATAAAATGTCTGAGAAAATTGATAAAGGGGCCAGTTTGTTATCTAGTGGATTAGCATCAGTTAAGTACGAAAATAAGAAGTTATTTGTAACAGTTAGTTTTGAGCCAAAGCTTATCTATAAAGATGAGAAGATATTTGTGGCAATTGAAACAGGTAAAGGAGTGGAAAATGTAGAAGCTACTACTACAGATGGGATAAGATATACGGCAGTGCTAGAAACAGACCCGTGTGAAACAATAAATTCCACTATTATTTTTGAAGGGCAAAACACGGTGAAAATGGAGAAAATAGAGACCGTTTCTGTCAATGAAATTTTTGCTCTTGGATTTGAGAGTAGCTGGGTAGAGGCAGATGCAAACTCACCTTCTGATAAGAATATTATCCAAGTTAATTTATATCCACAGGGAGAACCGAGCAATTCTTCTTACCAGAACTCTGCCAGTGTACAGCTTATTATATTTGATGGGACAGGCACTGAAGTTGGACGTGAAGATATAGAAGATCCTAATTTATATCAACTAGGTCTTTATCCTGCTGGCTATCAAGCTGACCTTTCAAAGTACTTTGAGAAAGAAGGGTTCTATCAGGTGATCTTTGAACTTATAACAGAAGATGGGTTTAGATATTCATTAGAAGCAGGGCGCTATGAAAATTTAGGAAATGGTAAAAGCTCTAAAGGAAACACATTCGGGGGAAACAACTCACAGATCATTTATCCTATTTGGTGATTATTTTGATATGTGAGCGATTGCATACTGTATATTCATTTGAATAATACGGTATTAAAAAGCCAGGTAGATAATGCACATATTTATGTCTAGGAGAATAACCTATTAATGAAGAAATTTTATTAATGGAGGTATTTGTGTGGGATACTATGTTAGAGTAGAACCTAATGTGAAAATTTATGTAGAGGATCTTAATCCAGACGGCAATAAGACAATCTTGTTTATACATGGCTGGCCTGGAAATCATAATCTATTTGAATATCAGTTTGATCAGCTTCCTAAAATGGGATACCGATGTATCGGAATAGATATTAGAGGGTTCGGTGATTCAAGTAAGCCTTATGAAGGTTACGACTACAATCGGTTGTCAGACGATGTTAAATGTGTGGTCGATGTATTAAAATTGCATGACTTTACACTGGCAGGACATTCAACGGGAGGAGCTATAGCTATTAGATACATGAGCCGCCATAAAGGATACGGAGTATCTAAACTTGCTCTTTTTGCAGCAGCGGCTCCTAGTCTTATCAAGCGTCCCAATTTTCC
>DALZNT010000064.1:0-21481 GCA_032005505.1 Clostridium sp.
GTTTTAACAAAGGGATCACACTCCCCAGCTACAAAAAGTACTTTAATCATATATTTCTCCTTTTCTATAAAACACTATTCTTTATGAATACAATTGGTTGCTCCTTAGTCCCACAAATTTCCTTAACCCTTGAAAATTTAGTGTTCTTATCTGAAATTACGCAGTCAAGGTAAACGCCTTCCTCCACAGTACACCTAGACATCAAGATAGAGTTTTTAACTACTGCTCCCTTCGCAATCTTAACGCCTCTTGAAATTATACTGTTTTCTATAGTTCCTTCAATAATAGAACCATTGGCAACCAGTGAATTTTTAATTTGTGAGTCTTTACCATAAAAGGCTGGTGCATTGTCTCTAACCAAAGTATAAACGGGTCTTTCCGGCTTAAATAATTGTTTTCTGTGTTTAATATCTAGCTGCTCCATACTATGTTTGTAATAAGCTAAAGTATTGTTAATGCAAACTAAATATCCATCATATTCAAGTCCATTTATCTTTAAATCTTTACAATCGTATGCAATAGTTTCTTTTAAAGAATACATAGCACTAAGATTGTTTGATTGTTCAACCAACTCTATAAGAAGCTGTTTCTTCATGATATAAATTTCCATTGAAATATCTCTATTATTCTCATTCCCCTTATTTGTGATAAATTTCATAACTCGTCCTTTTTCATTCATATTAAGAATGTCACAACCCAAGAAATCTTCTTTAGCATTATTAACATTTTTATACATAATAGTAATATCGCTATTGGATTTTATGTGATGATCCACGGCTTCAGTGTAATCTAAATTACAAAGCATATAAGTAGACGCTATAATTACATATTCCTGACTACTTCTCTTAATATAATCAAGATTCTCATTAAAATTCTTCATTTCAGTTGTATACATACTATTAATAGTATTGTAATATGGATAGAAAATAAATAATCCATCTTTCTTGCCATCCAGCTCCCACCATTTACCTTCCCCAAGGTGTTCTGTAAGAGGTCTTGGCTTTTCTTGAATAAATACTCCAACATTCGTAATACCTGAATTAGTCATATTGGAAAGGACAAAGTCTATAACCCTAAATCTTCCTAGGAATGGTATAGCTGCCACTGGTCTATGATTAGTAAGCTCAAATAATTCCCCATTTTTTTCGTATAAATTTATTATCCCCATGACATTTTTCATTTTGATCCACCCCTTAAACCTTATTTTTCTTCAACCAACTTAGCTGCTTCATTCATTCCTTGTACTTCTATTGTTGAAGCGATCTCTGCTTGACCCTTAGCATCTTTCGCTGTAGCTGCCTCTATTTTTTCTTGTATTTCTTTAGGTGCTACTGCTTTCTTGCTATTATGCTTATCCCCAAAATTGCTATACTGACTTCCCTTAATTAAGGATACCCTACTGTTCTTTTCTTTTGCTATTTTTGTATTTTCATTTACAACTATACCCGCTGAAACTATGGCATCATTGACCTCTACTCCATCTTCAATGATAGTGTCAGGCATTACAACAGAATTCTTAACAACAGCGCCTTCACTAACATAAACTCCAGCAAATATTACCGAATTCTCAACATAACCGAAGATGTTACTGCCTTGATTTATCATTGAATTTTTAATTGTTGCCTTTGGTCCAATATATTGAGGTGTACTTTCTACGTCGTTTGCGTAAATTATCCAGTTATTATCATACAAATTCAAATCTCCATTTTCGTCTAAAAGATCCATATTTGCTTGCCATAGACTCTCTATAGTACCAACATCCTTCCAATATCCATCGAAGTGATAAGCATACATGCTTCTGCCATCATCAAGCATTGTAGGAATTATATTTTTACCAAAGTCATTATCTGAATCTGGATTAGCTGCATCCTCTTTTAAATATTTCTTTAAAGTTTTCCAGTTAAATATATATATACCCATGGAAGCTAGGTTACTTCTTGGCTTCTTAGGTTTTTCATCAAATTCATAAATAGTGGAGTCAGGATTAGTATTCATTATTCCAAATCTTGAAGCCTCTTCATAAGGCACAGGAATAACAGCAATAGTTGCGTCAGATTTCTTAGCCTTGTGGAAGTCTAGCATGCTAGAATAATCCATCTTGTAAATATGGTCACCAGATAAAATCAGCACATACTCTGGATTGTTTTGATCAATATAATCAATATTCTGATATATAGCATCAGCAGTTCCTTTATACCATGAACTTCCTTGTTCAGTTTGTCTTGGTGGAAGAGTTGTAACTCCGCCTTGTCTAGTGTTAAGCCCCCAACTATCTCCAACTCCAATATATGAGTTTAATCCTATAGACTCATATTGAGTTAAAACACCAACAGTGTTAATATGTGAATTAGCACAGTTACTTAATGGAAAATCAATAATCCTATACTTCCCGCCGTAGTAAACTGCTGGCTTTGCAACCTTTTTAGTAAGGTTTCCAAGACGCGTCCCCTTACCTCCCGCTAAAATCATAGCGATAATTTCTTTTTTTATCATAACCCCTCACTCCTTATTTTTAATTACTCATTAACCTTCAATATAAGTGTAGCTAATGGTGGCACCTTAATTTCAATTGACTGTTTCATTCCGTGGAAAGGGTCTAAAGTTGCAAATAATACGCTCTTCATTGTTTCTCCGGCTCCCCCAAATTTTTCTTCATCGCTGTTAAATACATCTCTGTAGCTACAGTTATACGGTACGCCCAGCTTAAAGTTATAATAAGTTTTCGGCCCAAAGTTGCAAATAACAATAAGAGTATCCTCAGTCTTTTCACTTTTTCTTATGAAGCTGAATACACTTTGATCCTTGTTGTCTGCATCAATCCACTGAAATCCCTCCTTTGTAAAGTCCAACTTCCAAAGAGCTTCCTCTTTTTTATAGAAGTTATTTAATTCTCGAGTAAAATCTAAAGTTTTTTTGTGACCTTCTTCATTCTCAATTAAATCAAAATCAAGACCTGTCCTAAAATTCCATTCGTTAAACTGTCCAAATTCACTACCCATAAAGAGAGTTTTCTTTCCTGGGTGACAGTACATAAAGGTCAAGTAAGAACGTAGAGCTGCAAACTTCTGCCATCTATCTCCAGGCATCTTATTAAATAATGAGCGCTTACCATAAACTACTTCATCATGGGATATAGCTAGCATAAACTTTTCAAAGTAGGCATACATCATGGAGAAATTTATCAAATTATGATTATGCTTTTTTGCACCCTCATCCAATGCTATATATTTTAAAGTATCATTCATCCACCCCATGTTCCACTTAAAGTCAAAGCTTAATCCTTCCTTTGCTTCCTTTGATGTAACATAAGCTAGAGCTGTAGACTCCTCTGCAATGGTAACAATACCTTCATTTAAAGATTCTAGCTCATCATTGAGAAGTCTTAAGAACTCCTTGGCCTTATGATTTACATTTCCACCTTCTTCATTAGGAACCCACTGTCCTGAAGGTTTACAGAAATCCAAATACACCATATTAGATACAGCATCAATTCTTATTCCATCAAAGTGAAACTCCTTTACAAAATATAGTGCGCTAGAAATAAGAAAGCTTCTTACCTCATTCTTCTCAAGATTAAAGTTTGCTGTTCCCCATCCAGGATTGTTATACATTCTAAAATCATCATATTCATACTGTGGTGTGCCATCAAACATGAAAAGTCCATGCTCATCCTTGCAAAAATGACCTGGCACCCAGTCTAGAATTACACCTAAACCTGCTCTATGACAATGATCAATGAAGTACTTAAGATCCTCCCTAGTTCCATACCTACTAGTAGGTGCAAAATAGCCTGTAACTTGATAGCCCCATGAATCATCTAGCGGATATTCTGTAATGGGCATAATTTCAATATGGGTGTATCCCATTAGCTTTACGTGGTTTACGATAGCATGTCCTGCTTCTCTGTAACTTAAAAATTCATGATCATTTGATCTTATAAAAGAACCCATGTGAACTTCGTACACATTCATAGGTTCATTCATAATATTACTTCTACGACGTTTACCTACCCATCTGCCATCACCCCATCTGTAATTACAATCAGCTGTAGTTATAGAAGCTGTATTTGGTCTTTTTTCTGAATAAAACCCATATGGATCAGCCTTTAAAACTTTTTTTCCATCTTGATGGCTTATTTCATACTTATATATTTCACCTTCTGAAAGGCCTCCAATAAATGTAGCCCATATGCCATAATCACTAATTTTCACCATAGAATGAATTCTTCCATCCCAATTATTAAAATTTCCAACAACGCTAACACTCTTACAATGAGGTGCCCAAAGAATAAATCTATATCCCTCAATACCACCCTCTACTATAGAATGAGCTCCCATAAATCTATAGCTGTTAAAGTTCTTTCCTTCTAAAAATAAGGAAATTTCCTTATTCAAATCAAGTTTTAAGTTCTTAGTCACAGTACTTCTCCCCTTCGTTGCAAAATTAACAATCAATTTTTAGCATATATGTATATTATAACATTATTTAAATATTTTACATAGAAATTACCATTTATTTTTACATTGTTTACCTTTTCAAGTTATAATTTACTTCTTTATACGTATAACATTACACATTATTAAAATTTCTCTAAAAGCCCATTATCTTTTTTTGCATTAAGATTAAGTTTCCATAAAAAAAGCAACCAGTAATCTGATTGCCTTTTTATAATACTTATTTAGTTTATTATGATTTACATTAGATTAAGTTAAGTATTGGTAATTCTAAAGAACATTGTTTTTATATTTTTTAATTCTAAGAAATATTATCCTATATACTTATTTTGAAATCATTACTTTCCACTTTCACATTCACTAGCTGGATTAGCTTTCATCTCTGTAGAATCTGCTTGCTTAGGCTGATTATATTTATTAATTTGCTTCTCCGATAAAAGCTTATCAAACTCTTCTTGTGTTAATTCTCCAAAATTTTTAAACTCATAGTTATTTTCCTTAAAATATTTAATAACTGCAGGTAGTGCCTGTGGAGTTGTGGAATTCGAAGCTCCATCATGCATTAAAACAATAATATTATTAGAGTCAATATAAGTTTTCTTAAGTTCTTTTCTAAAGGTACGAAGTAAAGTGTCCACTGGTATATTAGTGCAAATTGCATCTTCTAAGGACACATTCCAATCTACATAATAGATACCTTCATCACAAAGCTCATCCCTAATTGATTTAAGAGTATACTTATCCGTAGCTCTAGTACTTGAGCCTCCTGGCATTCTCATAAATTTAGAAGGTTCATGTCCAAGGACATTAGTAACTGCATCAACTGCCTTATTATAATCATCCAAAAATGCTGCCTTACTCTGATAATTCTTGTTTTTATGATTATAAGTGTGAATGCATATTTCATGGCCATCCTCATGAGCCTGAAGTAATATGTCTGGACTTTGCTCAACTAATTCACCTATAACAAAGAAGGTTGCTGTAACTCCCTCCTCCTTTAATATCTCTAAATTTTTCAAAGTATTTTTAGTAGGTCCATCGTCAAAAGTTAAGTAAACAACCTTTCTTACATCACTTTTCTCTTCACTTTTTTCATCTATTTTATTTCTACTTTCCTCTTCAGTACTAGACCCTGCTTCTTCATCGCCTTGAACAACAGCAAAAACTGGAGCAAAACTACAAAATGTAAATAACATTATAAGAACAGCAATTAAATAACTACGAAAATTTTTCATTTCTATCCTCCTCAATACAAAACTCAAATATACAATTATAGGTTCCCAACTTTATAGTTAATATATACGGATTTTTTTATGAATAATAAATAGTAAAACCTCCATGCTTATGTATAAAGCTGGAGGTTTATATATTGAATTCTTATTTAAAAAGAAATTTTTATCTTTATCCTTTAAACTGTGTTCTGTTATCCCACCAGAATCCATCTATTCATTTATGCAAACCTCTGGTTTAGCACTAATCTTAGCCTCTTCACTATGAACAATAAGCTCTTGCCATCTTCCGCGTTTATAAAGCATATATCCAAAGATACAAACAACTAAATTGCTAAAGCTCATTGAGAACCAGATTCCTGTTGAGCCTATATTGGTAAAATGTTTAAACGCTAATATCATTGGAAGCCTAACGCACCATAATCTTCCAATTTCCATTGCCATAGAGTTTTTGGTATGACCTGAGCCTTGGAATACTCCTTGAAGTATACTGAAAATACCCATAAGTGGCATAGACCATGCAATATAGTGAAGGTAAGTTATTCCTTCTTCAATAACCATCATGTCATCCTTTGACTGCATAAAGAAGTTTATAATCTGAGAGTCAAACACCAACATAATTGATATTCCCACACCAGAGAAAACTACAGTTAACTTTATAGCTTTTACAAAGGCTTCCTTTGCCCTTGCAACTTGCTCACATCCAAGGTTTTGTCCTACTATAGCTGTTAATGCCGCTCCAATTCCCATAGCTGGCTGCATTATTAAAGAAGTAATCCTATTAACCATAGCAAAAGCAGCTAAAGTTGAAGGACCATAGGATACTATAAATCCATTAAGTACCATAAATCCAATAGAGGAACCTGATTGCCCAATAGTGGATGGTAATGCGATTTTAATAATCTTATCTAATATGTCTTTTTTAAATCTAAATTTTTTAAAGGATGGCGTAATCTTGGTTTTCCCACTTAGAAGTATAGCGATTCCAACTGCTGCTAGAAGCGCCTTTGAAATTAAAGTAGCAATGGCCGCTCCAGCTACTCCCATATTTAAAGTAAATATAAATATAGGGTCTAAAATCATATTTAGCAAAGCACTTATACCACTAAAAAGAGTTGGTAGCAAGGTATTCCCCTGTGCATTCATTATTGAGTTAAAATTGAAAAACAGGAACATAAAAGGCATATCAAAACAAGTAATTCTTAGATAGATATTACCGTACTCCGCAAGTTTACCCGTTCCTCCCATCAATCCTATAATATAAGGTGATGCAATGTACCCAATTAATGCGAAGATAATAGATGCTACAAAGGAAATAGCAATAAGCTGACTCGAGTACTCCTTTGCATCCTTATAATTACCTGCACCAACAAACTGAGATATTATTGAAGTTCCCGCTATAGACAATCCCATTCCTATTGATACAAATAGAAAGTTTACTGGCCAAACAAAAGCAGTGGCAGCAAACTCCACAGAACCAATCTTACTTACCCAAACTCCATCAACTAGGTTGTATAGTGTCTGAATTAAATTATTAACCATTATTGGTAGGGCTAGTACACCTATAACCTTGTACAGATTTCCCTTTAAAATTAAGCTACGTTTGTCCTTAATCATAATACGCCTCCAAAAATCATTTTATCATTTCCTACATATATCATATTATATATTATATACCACATTACCAATAAATTTCCACAAAAACTTTAGGATATCGAAATATTTTTTTTCCGAAATACTTTTTATCTAGGTAAGATGTGAAGTTAATATATAAATTAAAGATTAAAACTTGTGAAATCACTTTAAATTAATAAGTTCATTTAACTTTTCCACTCACTATGGTCTACTTTAAATAAATGTTGGTGAGGATAAAAACTAAAACACCTGCCCTGACAATAGTCAGAGCAGGTACCATGTCCACACTTATTAACTTTAAAAATCACATTAAAAGTAATAACTCTAATTAATATCTTCTCCCATAAAAGTTGCTTTAACCTCGCAATCAGCCAGTCTCTTCACTACAAATTCGGCTTCCCTCTTACATGTATTAGTAAGAAGCAAATAAAGCCCTGAACTTAAATCTACTCCTAAATGATCTACAGCTCTAAACTTAGATTTAATTCTATTGTAGACCTCATCCATGCCTTTTGTAACATCATAATCCAACTTTAGGATAGTGTATTCAATGTGATTACTGACCTTGAACCTTTTCTTTTGAACAATAAGTTCTTTAAATAATTCATTATTTAGGATTCTAGTTCCCGCTACATATTTTGAGTTAACCAAGGCGTCCTCATATCTATAGGCTCTTACTAACGATGATGTTATCATACTCCCTACTACACTAAAAAGATTCTTTTGGTAAGTTGAAAGTGACCCATTTCTTTGGAAGAAACCTATAATTACCTTAACTTTACTGTCTATTATTATTGGAGATATCATTCTGGGCAGTTCATACCTATATTCTTCATTATTATTAACCTCTGTATTATTACAAGTCTCATTTATATAGCATTTTTTTTCATCTATAACTTGTCCAAGTTCTTTGTGCTTTGCTACGGTATAGGAGTTTTTTATTTCTTCATCTTGTCTAATATTTCTTGATGTAGCAACAAGTCTTAAGTATTTATTATCCTCTGATACCACATAGACACCTATATTTTCAGACTTCATCATCTGCTCTGTTATAGAAAGAGCCTTATCATAAATGCTCTCATAATTAATACATGCACTTTTCTCTAATTGTGTCGAAGACTCATCAGCAAAAATTACAGTATATTGCTTATTATCTATTTTAACTTCTTTATATCTTGAATTATTTATATCTAATTTATATACTTGAGCTATGGTATTATCAGCAGACTCATTCTCTCTATCTAAAATAAATACTTCATAACCTTCTTTATGATATTTATTTGCAAATTTATCATCTACTTTGCTATCTCCACCGACTATTAGAACTCTCATAATCTACCTCCACACCATCTCTCCTCCTATATTATTACATATGATAAAATGTTTTTCAATAACCTATTCCAATATTTGTAAAACAAAGGGTAGTTAGGAACTATATCTTCCTAACTACCCCACTATATTTAGACATCCTAGATTTACATCTATGATATCTCTCAATATAGTATATTCTCTTTAGGATTAATAGTTGCTTTTCTTACACTCATGAACTTTTTTAAATGAATGTTGCATATATGCTCCTTTTTCCAACACCTATTCATAATAACTCTACATGTGCTAAATACCTTCACCTTTACTAATATACAAAAAACCTCCACCTTTATGAAAAAGGCAGAGGCTGATAATTTAACTAATTGATTTCTATAAATTGTAGAATAGATTTTCTGATGCATACTCAGCATCACATGTAACATCTATGCCTAGCTTTCTGAAGACTTGCTCTTCACCAGTACTAAGGATTGTAGTTGAATGAAGCTGACATCCCTTAAGCATACCTAGTTTATTAAGAGCAACCTGTGCTGTTGGGTTTGTAGCTGCACAAATGCTAAGTGCAATTAGAATTTCTTCTGAATTAAGAGAAGTGCTGTTACTTCCTAAAGTCTTAGATTTTAAATTGTTAATTGGCTCTAATATAACTGGAGATATTAAGTGAATATCATCAGATATATTAGCTAAATATTTAACTGCATTAAGAAGAACTGCTGCTGAAGCATCCATAACCTCAGTATTTCTTCCAGTTAAAACAGTTCCATCCTCAAGCTCTAGTGCTACTACCGGACAAACATCATTCTTGTTAGTAGAAGTCTCTTTAAGCTTAGCTGAGTAATTTCTAGCAGGAATAACGCATTTTCTATCTTCTGGTTTAAGGTTTAAAGATTCCATTATAATCTTCATAGTCTTAAACACGTCTTCATCTACGTAACCTTTTTTATACTCAACACTAGTCTTGAAGTATCTTCTGATAATCTCTTGGATTGAAGCTTCTCTAACCACTGCATCATCAGTAATTCCATAGCCTACTCTATTAACTCCCATATCTGTTGGGCTTTTGTAGATAGACTCTTTTCCTGTAATCTTCTCAATGATTCTCTTTATAACAGGGAACATTTCGACATCTCTGTTGTAATTAACTGCCACTTCACCGTAAGCATCAAAGTGGAAGGAGTCAATCATGTTAACGTCCTTTAAATCTACAGTTGCTGCTTCATAAGCAATGTTTAGAGGGTGCTTTAGAGGCACATTCCATACTGGGAAAGTCTCGAACTTAGAATACCCAACTGCATTTCCTTTTTTATTTTCATGGTAAAGCTGATTTAAGCAAGTAGCAAGCTTTCCACTTCCTGGACCTGGAGCTGTAACAACAACGATAGGCTTAGTAGTTTCGATATGTGGATTGCTTCCGTATCCCTCATCACTAACAATAGCCTCAACATCTGTTGGATAACCCTTTATAGCTTGATGCTTATAAACCTTAATGCCACGTCTCTCAAGTTTTGTTATGAACATATTTGTAGCTGGCTGACCGCTGTATCTTGTGATTACAACAGAGTTAACCTCTAGGTCCCATCCTCTTAAATCGTCGATAAGTCTTAGAACATCCATGTCATAAGTAATTCCAAAGTCGCCTCTTATCTTATTTCTTTCGATATCTCCAGCATAAACGCAGATAATAATCTCTGCCTTTTCTCTTAACTTATGTAATAGCTTAATCTTTGCATTTTCGTCAAAGCCTGGTAAAACTCTGCTTGCATGCATATCAAATAGAAGCTTTCCACCAAACTCTAGGTACAATTTATCGTAGTTATTAACTCTCTCTAAAATGTACTTAGATTGCTCCTCAAGATATTTTTCATGATCAAATCCAATTTTCATTTCAACACCTCATCTTATTGTAAATACTCTATCTATTATTGCACAAAATGGGGTTATAGAAAACATTTAATTTTCGATTTCTTAATTTTGATTAGCTTTTACATTTATATTCAATTTTAAATTTGAAATATAAACTTTAAAATGATGGTGTAAATCTACGAAATTTCTTCAATTTTAAATTTACTCTTATACAAATTGATAAGTTCACTTACAAGTATTCCATCAATTCTCATTCCCTCTATATTACAATCTGAAATTTGCAAATTGCTTAAGTTTGAATTTGCTATTTTACTATCCATTAATTCACATCTTTCCATTCTAAGTGGTTGTTTTTCTTCTTTAAAACCTAAATTTGTATCATGTATATAAGCATTTGCTAAAGACGCATGACAGATTTCTACGCCCTCCATATTAGCATCACCTAATAGTGAACCACTCATATTTATATTGCTAACCCTTATTGAAGATAAATTTGCATTCTGAAATACTGATGATTCAAAATTTATATTAGAAAAGCTACTATTTTTCATATTAGCACCATAGACATCAATATTTTCTAAGTTACATTCACGAATATTTTTATTACTTAAATCTTCATTCCTATGCAATATCTTTAATGTTTGGGATGGCTTGTCTACCTTTTTACAATAGTACCTCTCATCCGCATCCTGATCTTTTACTATAAATCCGTTCTTTTCATAGAAATGATGATTCCTAATACTCTCTTGAATACAATCAAGTGACCAATTAGTTACCTTTGGATAAATTTCTTCCACAAGACCAAATGCTTTTGAACCTATACCCTTATTCTGAAATTCTGGATGAATATAAAAACGGTCAATTCGCGCATGTTCTCTCCCTGTATATGATATTAATAAAACCCCCGCAACAGCGTCATTATACATTATTTTATAGTACCTTTTATCCCACATATGATACCTTTGCATATCAATAGATGAATAGCCTGGAATAAAAATTCTTTCTCCATTGGCAAACCATCTTTCAGTTTCATCTTTTTCAACTTCTATCATTAAATCTCTAATTTGCTCTGCATCAGCTTCTAATGCAACATCTAATCTTATCATTTCACTCATATCTTTATATTCTACCTCCACATTGTAAAACTTTTTAAAGGCAATTTTGTTAATTCATCAATTGAATAGCCTTCTTGAATTTCTTTTTCAACTATTTTTAAACCGACATAATATCCTGATAATACAGGTTTATACTTATTAAATTAAATAGTCAACACCTAAAATAAATATTACCAATGCCGATAATCCAAAAGTAATGATTATAGTTAAAATACTTCTTAAAAATAACCTCCAATTAGTTGCTTCATAGAAACCAACAAACCCTAATAAGCAGGTAACTATAGACATTCCTAATACAATATATAAAGGGTCTATATGTAGCAAATTAGTTACAGATTCAACCATTTTACTTGATGCCACAGTTATAATAAATAGTGCTATACAAAGAACAGAAAAGATAAAAGACCATAAATTTACTTTTATTTTCATAATATCACCTCTTATTGATTAAATTTAAACCTTAGTTATATAACATCCTTATTTATTTGGTAAGTACATACTTTTAAACAATTAATCATCATTAATCCCCCTTTATCTTACCATATACATTAATTTATTCAAAATTATTCCTAATCAAAGTCTTTCGCAAATTTTACAGCCATATAATTTTCAAAATAAAAGAAGAGAGCCTTCACAGCTCTCCATGATACAAAACACATTAAGATTGTTATTTAATAGATATTCATCTAAGCACCCTAATTTATAATGTCAAAAATAAGGATGCATTTAAGTTACTTCTATTACTTATACTTAACATCAATTTTGAAATTTTGATAAAACCCACCTGTATCATAATCTTGATTAGATTCATAAATATCCTTTATTTCTAAATACTCAGTTGCATTTCCTGCAATATCACATATCTCTGTTGTGTACTCCTTTGGAATACTTTCTAAATACGGATAAATATAAGATTCTTCTCTTGAAAAGACTAGCTGATACTTTTGTGGAGTGTCTGAGCTGTTGTGCACAAATACCTTATAACAAATATTTTTTTGCTTCAAATTATCAATAGAACTTTCAAATTGCATATTCAATAACGTTATCTCAAGTGAATTTGATTGCCTTGTATAAAAAGTAATGATGCATATTAGTGATACTAGAATTAATGTTAAGATAGTTATTACCTTAATTTTTTTCCGGCTTATCAATATAATCCCTCTCCATATGCCATACTAAATTTTCTTCTACTATTATCACAATATTCATGTCAGATAAATAAAATGACTTTTACTCAATTAAATTATAATTAAGGCTCTATTACAATATAAATTTTATATATTAAAGTATTAATAATCCTAATCAGCACTACCTTAAAATCTTGTTATCATTTCTTAATTACCACTTCTCTACTGAACATGTTATCTCTCTTTAACTATAGATTTTCTAATTAACATGTTATCTTTCCTTAATCACTGCTTTTCTAATTAACATAAAAGATGCTAAAGCAAGAGCTATTGATATTACTATAAAAGTTGTTATTGCCGCATAAACATTTATAGGGTCTAATCCAAATATAAAATTGATAAATCTACTTATATTGATAACTATTTCAGGAAAGTTATATGCCAAAGTATTAATTATAATAATAACTGCTATAGGTGCCACTGAAACTACTGTTTTCATCATCTTATTGCATCTATAATAAATCATATTAATAACTAAACCTATTAAATATGCTACAAGACATAATGTAAATTGAAATAAAATAGTATTAAATATTGTACCTAAGCTATTACTTTGAATCCAAGTATTTCCACTACTCCAACCACCTGCATTGTAAAACTCTCCATAGGACATATCATAAAAAGTAGGGTTTGAGATAAATATATTAGTAATTCTATTAACTATAATATCTAATATTGATGTAACAAAAGCTATAGGCAATGTTGAAATTAATATGCCTTTAATAAATGTCTTCCTAGATATATTATTACTCTTTGCAAAATAAAAATTTGTCTTAAAAGAATTTAATCCACAAACAAATAGGAAAATCACAGTTGATGCCTCAATCCCAGACATACTAACAGTACCTAGAGACATTTTATTAGCTACCACTGTTACCATTATTATTGTTATAATTATGCCGTAAAAAATCATGGTTGGTTTAATCATACCTTTAATATTCATCTTTACAATCTTTAGACTCCTCATCCTAGTTCTCCCCCTTCTCAGTTAAATAGATAAATAGTTTTTGAAGCTCTATCTTTGAGAATTTAAGATCTAGAGTGTCTGCAAACTGCTTATCTTCTTTACTAATATTGCCTAGTATAGTTGCTGCCTTAAACACTGTAAAGCCTTCTATATTTACTACATCTTTTTCCTTACCTTTTTCTTTAATATACTTCTCAACATTTTCACTTAATCCTGAAACAGTGTATGCATTACTTAATAGATCATCTGCTTCATCACTAGTTATTATTTTTCCATCATTTAAAATAATAACTTTTTCTAACAAACTAGAAACTTCCTCAATAATATGGGTAGATAAAATTATAGTTTTAGGATTTTCTATATAATTTTTCATTAGCTCCTTATAAAATAACTCTCTATGATTAGCATCAAGCCCTAGTACAGGCTCATCGAAGATTAATATTTCTGCACCTGATGCAAGTGTAGTTATTAGCTTACATATTGAACCATAACCTGTAGATAACTCTTTTATTTTCTTATTAACATTTAAATCAAACTTTTGGGCCAAGGCTAATGCATATTTTTCATCAAAATTTGGATAAAACTCCTTAGTCCACTTAAATATATCCTTAACCTTGTAGTCTTCTGGGTAAAGATTCTTTTCTGCCATAAAGTACACTTTCTCTAATGCATTATCATTTTCATATACCTCTTCATTATCAATAGTTATTTTTCCTGAATCTAAGGGTACTCTATCTGTAATTAAGTTTAATAAAGTTGTCTTACCTGCCCCATTTCTTCCTAAGAGTCCATATACCTTATTTTCCTCTATTGTAATACTTATATTTTTTAAAACTTCCTTGTTGCCATAGCTCTTGTTCAAATTTGAAATATTTATTATAGCCATATTGTTTACCCCTCCCTTTCAATCATTTTTATAATATCTTCCGTTGATATATTGATTTTCTTTGCTTCTTCTATAAGTGTTATGATGTAATCATTAAAGAATCGTTCTTTTCTTTTATTCACTAATATTTCTTTACTACCAATTGAAACAAACATACCTATACCTCTCTTTTTATAAATAATTCCTTCATCAACCAAAAGATTAAATCCCTTCCCTACTGTAGCTGGGTTTATTTTATAAGTTACCGATATTTCTGTAGTTGAGGGTATCATCTCCTCTTCCTTGAAAATATCTTTTAAAATATTGTCCTCTATTGATTGTGCTATTTGAATATATATAGGCACATCATCTGTAAACTCAATTATCATACTCCACCTCCGACTCTCATTTATTACAACCAATTAACTCAACAGTCAGTTAGTTAGTTGCTTATGTAATTAACTATATAACCATTTCATATTTTTGTCAATAAGTTTCTAAAATATTCTGAAAATAAAAAAAGACTATCGACACATCATCTATGTCAACAGTCTAAGATAGCCTTAAACCTTCCATTTAAATTGGCTTATATATCATCATAAAACTAAAATTTATAGCAATATAAATCTTCATCATCAATCTTTTTACCCGTATTAACAAATCCTATTTTCTCATAAATGTGCTTACCTTTAAAATTTTCCGAATCTGTAGACAAAAAAATTTCCTTACAATTTTCAATATTTTTCATCTCTTCTAATATCATTTTTATTGATTTTGTTCCAAAACCATGCCCTTGATATTTCTTATCAATCATAATTCTACAAAGTTCATAAAAATTCTGTTCTTTACAATATCCATACATTGTAAATCCAATGATTTCACCATCATTTTCAATTGCCTTAGTTATCCAATTTTCTTCATACTTGGCTTGTACAATTGATAAAGCATTTGAAGCAACATATTCTTCACAAAGTGTGGGCATATCTTCCTTGTTTGTAGTTAAAAATATAACCTTTATCCAATTATTTTTTGTAATATCTATTAAATTCATAAATATTCCCCTCCATAAATCCCCGTTTATCTTGCACAATATAAAATTTGTGAAAGAATGCTACATGATGGCGATGCATTTTTAGCAGCATTATAGCTAACAGTATATAAAAACAACAAAACAGTCAATAACTATTCTGAAAATTTCATGTATTATGGAACTCCTTCTATAAATTACAATAATGCAGAATAGTATACCAACCCGAAAATACCACTCCACCCATGCTAAGCACTAAAATTATGCTGTTTACAATAATAACTAAACTTTCGCTTTTTATAGCATTATTATTAATTTTCCTATTAGTTATCCATCTGAAAACTGCTAAAGATATAATAATCAATATACTAAAAATAATTAAAAACACACCATTACTTAACAATTCCCAAAATTCAACAAATCTCCAAAATTTCATATTGCACCTCTTTCAATATAGGTTTTTATTATAATACAACTGTTCAACTCTTTAAATAAACTAAGTGTCAAATTCCTATTTATCTAGTTCGTTTAACAACAAAATTGTGTACTAATTTTATAATCATTTCATGTATGACATATCACTTAATCGTCTGATAACATGTTTTCCATCTAGAGTGTCATTTAAAAATGAAACACCACCAGCCATACCAAACGGATCGCATTTATTTAACATACTAACATCTAATCCAAGCCACATAGCATTAAAAATACTCAATGTATCCCCATGCGAAACTATAATGATATTTTCATGTTTATCTGATAATATCATTTCATAAAACGGCGCTAATCTATTCCATACATCTCTACGTGATTCTGCATCATGGAACATTTTATCATCTATGGTTTTTTCTTGACACTCAATGTTCTCTCTTAACCATTGGACTGATTTTCCTACTGCCATACCTATATTTCTTTCTCTCAATGTTTCAGTAATAATAGGTGTTATATCAAGATGTTGTGAAACTATATCAGCAGTATGTTTAGCCCGTATCAAATCTGATGAATACATTACATATTCCTTATTTTTTAATTCTAATGCTAAATTTATGCCTATTTTGTCCGCTTGAATTTTCCCTAAATCAGATAAATCCCAATCTGTCCAGGAACCAACCATACCATTTATATGATGAATTGATTGTGCATGCTGAATTGTAATAATATTTTTCATATAATACATCCCCTTGTATAATGTAGTCATAACATTTGATAGAAAACTAAATTCATATCCTATTTCGATACAGCTACCTAAAATGCTAAAATAGTTCATTAAATATTGATTTACTACCTAATATGATTTAGATAATATATTTTATTAGTATTCACATCTAGTACCATTAACAAATAGCAACCTGGTTTCTCATTACCTTTTGTTAAAGAATAATAATTACCTTCTACTACTATATTATCTGTAGAAAAATTTTCATTAAACTTGTATTGTAAATCCTTATCATATTCCAAGTCTTCATAATACTCATTCACAATATCTCTCACGTCCTCAATGTTATTACTTGTAATACTAGTAAACCCCTTTTTTTCCTTAATATTTTCTATCTTAGATTTACTATATTCCCAAATTTCAAAATCATCACCTTCACGATAATCAAAGCTAAATATAGTATCTTTCTCTTTTGGAGGTGGTAAGTATGTCCCCCAATTTGTATTTAATAAAATACTATCTGTATACCTACATAACAAAACTAAGCTTACGGTTATAATAACAGTAATAACAATATAAACTATACTTGTTTTTTTCTTCATAATCTTGTCCTCTTTTAACACTGACTCTATACATTTATGAATCACTTTTATATGCTCTTATACGTCTTAGAATACAATTAGGTAATATCATAAGATTCTGAATTATGTTTCGAAACTTTATTTGAATTAACTAGAAATTATCATATGAAGTTCCTTAACTATTTTAAATTTAAATATAACTCTTTATCTATTATTTCATAACCACATTTATCTGGATAATTTTCCTTTGCTTTTTCAAGATTATAAACATTTCCTGCAACTATTTTTCCAGTTACTATTACAGTATCATCATCTTTCCATGAAACTCCATAATTCAGATTATTATTCCTATCATAACCCTTCAATTTAGGTGTCTTGATTGATTTTTGTAAGAAAGGACCAACTTTTTTAGAAAATTTTATATAGCCATGCGGATACCATGTAATGCGAGTATTTACTATTAATATATTTTCATTATTAGGGGATGTATACTCCTTTGAGTTAGAGAGCTTGCTATCTAGACCATTTCCAAGATATAATGTAAATCCATAAATGACCCAAAATATAACTAATATTAGTATAAAAGGCTTGCTATGTATCATGTCAGCTGCAAATAGTAATAAAAGCGAATAGAGTGCAATATACGTGCCAATAACTCGTTTAGTACTTATTAGTGTAATTCCAAATTGTGCCTCAAGTAATATTTTTATTATTGGAATTAAAATTACTAAAGCAATAAGAAAATATTTTATTAGTTTAATCTTTTTTTTCATTAAAAATGTCCCTCCTAATTATCTTAACTTAAAATGATTTAACCTCATAAAATGTATTTATAAGTAAAATATACCATATCGTTTATTGTATTACAATAAATATTTATTATTTTTCAATTCTTTTTCTAAGAAAATTATAACTTTCATTATTCGACTATAATAACATATCCATGTCAGTAACAATTTTTCAACGATACAACTCTTATATATAAAAAGAGAGCCTTTAAGCTCTTTTTTGTGCACAATATGAGTTGTGTACTATTTAATCTCTGCAAAAATTTCATGTATGTTCCCATCTGGGTCAGCAAATAATGCTGTTCTTTGATTCCAAGGCATATCCTGTGGCTCGTGGATAGCTGTTGCTCCCATTTCAATCAATTGATTAAATGACTTGTCCACATCACTTGCATTTTCACATGGGAAAGCCAGTTCAAACCCCTGACCAAATGCCTTTTTTTCATATTCATTGCTATAATTATACATAACTTCTCTCATGCAAATTGCAAATCTCACCCCACTATTTTCAAACTCAACATAATTTCCAAGATCATTTTTAATCTTGAATCCAAGAACTTTATTGTAAAAACTCTTCATCTTATCTATATCATTTGTCCAAATTGTAATAAGATTAATTTCTGCTTTCATTATAGTTTCCCCCTAATTAATTTAATGTGTATGATTCGTATAATATTAAAATGGTTAAGAAAAGTTTATAATGATATAATTTGGAATTTGTAATCCTGTAGATTATGCTCATTAGGTTCATTTTGATAAAATATAGCCAAGCTAAAACAGCTCATCTAATAAAATATAATATTTAATTTTGTCCCAATCAGGAACTATTTTCAACTCATCAAAAAGTGTTATGGCATTAAAATCCTCATATACCTTTCCTCCGTATGAACCACCATAGTTATGTTGCAAACTTCTATAGCAAAGAGCTATATCTTGATACTTGTCAGCAACCCCACATCGTCCTAAATCAATAAACCCATTTATTTTGTTCTCTTTGATAAAAATATTGGGTAAACAATAATCACCATGTGAAAAAACAAGTTCCTCGATAGGCTTATTATCTTTTAACCATTGTAATAGTTTTGCTGGGCTTTCAACTCCATTTGCTCCGTATGTTTCAGGCTCTGAATCTTCCATGCTACAAAGATTATTGTAAACACGAATTTCTGCGGACTTCAATTTATTATCTATGGAATTATTATACGGACAGTTTAATGCATCCACACTCCAAAGCATTCTTAATCCTTCTGCTAACAACTTAACTAAACGCCTTGGATTTTCAAGCTGTTCTGTTGAACATGACATTTCACCGCTGATTTTACTCATAAGCAAATAGTTTATACTGTTTTCTTTTTTTGAACATAAGATTTTCGGGACAGGAAGCTTATCAGCAAGCCACTCCATCATTTGATGTTCATTATCGGACTCTTCTCCTTGTTTTTCAATCTTTAGAACCATATCATCAAAACAAATTACTTGCGAATTTGACATTCCAATTGTATCTATTGAAAATGGTCTATCACCAATTATTTTTTCAATATTTTTAGGAATATTCACCAATATTAACCTCCTATTATATAAATAACCTTCCTATAAATTCCTATTTATGTGTATGAATAAATAAAAAACTAATGCACGCTATACTAAGATTGTTCACGTTTAAAATTCACACTAATCGACCATTTCATACTTAATAAAAGAAGATATTAGCATTAAAATTTATTCTTATAATGCACCTTTATTTTACCATATTGGTTAATTTATTCAAAATAATTCCTATCCAAAGTCACAATTCTATTTCCCTTTGATACATTTCCAAATAAAAAAGAGAGCCTTTAAGCCCTCCATGATGTACATTGTACCAAGATTATGAATTGATTAATTTTTATCAACTATGCAATATTTACTTATAACGAAAACTGCTAAAGAAATAGTGCATAAATTTCCTGTGCTTCTCGATGTAAGTATTGTACTATTTAATCCAGTAAGTGCAATAACAATATTTAGTATGAAAAATATAAGAAAAGCACTATATGCTACACTGCAAAGTATATTGATAACTAAATTTTTGGTTATATATTTCTTAGATTCAGTTAGGTTTATAGTTTCTTGTATCTGACGTATGAGACCATATGCGAAAGCACATATGATAGGTATTATTATAACTTGGTCTAAGATATCCCACATGTTATTTTCTCCTTATTTTCATATTGGGTTGCTTATGCCTACCCAATCGAATTATTAAAAACCTATAATATTTTCTTCATAAATTACTTCCCCATTACTATCTAAACCTCTTAGATAGCCCATTATCTATTTTCATCCCTTCGCCTACTTGGGCTCTTTTTGCTTTAACCAACTCCTTAATGTCTTTACTATAATATTTACTCTCCAGGAAGCTAAAACATCCACTTACAGCTAATATAAGCAAACAAACTACTATTATTGTTCTTCTTAACCCCTTAATTATATCCACGTTCCTTACCTCTTTATTAAATGGATTTCTACCAACTTAATATTATTTTCATTAGCTGCTAATACACTAAGATTGTGTATATAGTTTAGCTAGAATAGAGTAAAATAAATTATCCTTCTTTGGTAATGATATAGTTATAGAACTTTTATTAGTTATAAAGTTTTTCAGTGTATATCTAAATTATTGGAGGGATTTATATAAAAATTGAAACTATAATCATAACAACTATTTTATTGACAGCATTAACAGGAATATACCCAATAGAAGAAAATAACATTATATCTAAACACTCAATACAAGAAATAAATATACTATCAACACTTTCACCTAATTTATTTGATAAAATGAATAGCGATACTGAAGTTTTAAATAATAAATCTTTAAGCCCTGAAAGAGCAATAAGCAATGGAGATATTGTGGAGATTTCATCCAGTAGTTGGATATCAAGTAAAACACATAATAATTCAGAAGTATATAACATCAAGAAACTTGATGATTTTATGGAAAATATTAAAAGTGGGAATAATGATAAAGTTCGTATTGTGAAGTATTCATATGAGAATGGGCAAACATGGGTTAATAAATTATATGATTTATATTATGAGGATAAAAAAATAAAATTAATAGTATATGATACATATTCAAATACTAATGCCTTTATCCCCAGCGAACCTTATTATACTGACAAAATAATAAAAAGGGACTACCCAAATGATTTATGGTATGGAAACTGTCCAATAAGTAATAAATTGGATAATTGTGCGACACTAATTAGTTTAAAGAAAAGTAGTATAGTTAAGTAATTAGTTATA
>DALZNT010000065.1:0-21113 GCA_032005505.1 Clostridium sp.
CTAAATCTAATTTTAGAAATAAAAGGATGAGGGTTGTAACCAATAGGGCTCTTGAAAAGTTTTCGGATATAGAGAAGCATTACAGAAAAATAAAAATGCCTGACTGTGGAAGTTATTACTACTTTGTAGTAAGAAGAGGTGGAGCAAAAAAATATCTTTTATTAGATTTATTATATAAATATTCGGTATCAGCAATTTTTACAGAAAGTGCTGTAAATAATATAAAGGAATACAGAAAATTGAACAAGCTTTAGGGTGAATAGTTTTAAAGCTGAATAAATTACATACTCCATAAATATATTTAACTAGAGTTTATAATTATTTATGGAGGGGTTATGAATAACACGATATTTATTATAGGAATATTTTCAGCAGTTGTATCTCTTATAGGTACAATGGTTGGGGCATTTATAGGAGTGTCTCTTAAAAATCCTACAGAAAAACTTTTAGGCATAGTATTATCAGTTGCTACAGGGATAATAATATCAATAATTTTCTTGGAGCTCATACCAGATGCTATAGATCATATAGGTTTTTTCAAAAGTCTTATAGTTATACTTATTGGAATTGGAATAATATATTTGATAGACCAGTTGATAAAAGTTGCTAGTGATAAAGATGATATGGCACCTACCCAAATAAATCATACTAAGGTTGCTATACTAATGGCACTAGGACTTATGATGCATAATTTCCCAGAAGGAATAATAATGGGATTTGGATTTGTTAAAGGGTCTGGATTGGGATTAAAGATGAGTATACTTATATCAATTCATGATATTCCAGAAGGAATAGCCATAGCTGCACCTTTAATCGCTGCAGGAAAGAAACCATATAAGATTTTATGGTATAGCTTTTTAGTGGCATTTCCTACAGTTATAGGGGCATGGATGGGTATAATAATGAATACTATATCAACAACATTTCTAGGATACAGTATAGCATTTGCTAGTGGAATAATGATTTATGTTGCTTTTGGACAAATGCTGCCAGAAAGCAATGAACTTAATAAGAGTTATACTAATACCATGTGGATTATTGTTGGTATTATATTTGGGTTTGTAATGATAAATTTATTTTAATAATTTTAAAGTGGGGTAATAAAATAATGAAAACAAAAGTTGCCATGTTAAGTGAGGATGCCTTAGATGAAAAAATAATAAGTGAAGCAGCACTAAAGATAAAATGTGGAGGCATTATAGCTTTCCCGACAGAAACCGTATATGGCTTAGGAGCAAATGCTTTAGATAAAGATGCGGTAGCTAAAATATTCGAAGCAAAAGGCAGACCGCAAGACAATCCACTAATAATTCATGTTGCTGATTATGATATAGATAAGTATGTTATGGACGTACCTGCTATAGCACAAGACATAATGAATAAATTTTGGCCAGGGCCAATAACGATTATATTAAATAAAAGAGAGATAGTTCCAGATATAACAAGCGCAGGACTTAATACTATTGGAGTTAGAATGCCTCAGAATAATATAGCTAGAGAACTTATAAAGGCTTCAGGAGTTCCAATTGCAGCTCCATCTGCTAATATTTCAGGAAGACCGAGTCCTACAGATATGCAAAGTTGTGTAGAGGATTTAGATGGTAAGGTTGATTATATTATTGGAGGGGAAAGCAGTTTAGTAGGGGTAGAGTCTACGATTGTAGATTGTACTGTTACACCAATATGTATCTTAAGACCAGGAGCAATTACTCTTGAGATGCTTAAAGATGTAGATGGTAAGGCATATATTGACCCTGCTATATTATCAAAACCTGAGGAGGATTTTAAACCTAAAGCTCCAGGAATGAAATATAGACATTATGCTCCAAAGGCACCAGTTAAAATAGTATCAGGAGAAATTGATAAAGTAGTTGCAAAAATCAATGAAATGGTATTAAATTATAATGAACAAGGGAAAAAAGTTGGCATTATAGCTACCGATGAAACTATTGATTTATATAAAAATGATATAGTAATATCTCTTGGTTCAAGATCAAACTTAAGTGATATAGGGAAAAATCTATTTAAGGTACTTAGAAGTTTTGATAGTATAGATGTTAACATAATACTTTGTGAAGCTTTTGAAGAAATCGGTGTCGGTACAGCAATAATGAATAGACTAAAGAAGAGTGCTGGATTTGACATCATAGAAGTTTAGGGGAGGTATAGTATGAGAATAGCAATTGGTAGTGACCATGGTGGATTAAGACTAAAAAAAGAAGTAATAAAACACCTAGAAAAAAAGGGAATTGAAGTTAATGACTATGGAACATACAAGGAAGAATCTTGTGATTATCCAGATTACGGCATGGCAGTCGGTGAAGCTGTAGTTGCTAAAGAATGTGATTTGGGAATTTTAATATGTGGAACTGGTATAGGAATAAGCATAGCAGCAAATAAGGTACCAGGAGTTAGAGCAGCACTTTGTTGTGATACATTTAGTGCACATGCTACTAGAGAACATAATAATGCTAATATATTAGCTATGGGGGAAAGAGTAGTTGGACCTGGATTAGCACTTGATATAGTAGATGCTTTTCTTGGCGCAGAATTTGAAGGCGGAAGACACGAAAATAGAATTGATAAAATTAATAAAATAGAAAATAAATACAGTAAATAATCTTAGGAGGAATACATATATGAGTAAAGTTACACAAATCAATCATCCATTAATATTACATAAACTAGCATTTATGAGAGACAAAAATACGGGTTCAAAATATTTCAGAGAGTTAGTTGAAGAAGTTGCAATGCTTATGGCTTATGAAGTTACACGAGATCTTCAAACAGAAACAGTTGAAGTTGAAACTCCAGTCTGTACTGCAAAGTGTCAAATGCTTGCAGGAAAGAAAATAGCTATAGTTCCAATATTAAGAGCTGGACTTGGAATGGTTGATGGTATGCTTAAGCTTATACCAGCAGCTAAAGTTGGTCATATCGGAATGTACAGAGATGAAGAAACTTTAATGCCAGTTGAGTACTTCTGTAAATTACCACAAGATATTCAAGATAGAGATATCATAGTTACTGATCCAATGTTAGCAACTGGTGGATCGGCTATAGATGCTATCAATGCGTTAAAACAAAGAGGTGCTAAAAATATAAGGCTTATGTGTATCGTTGGAGCTCCAGAAGGTGTTAAATCTGTTATGGAAGCTCATCCAGATGTTGATATATATTTAGCATCAATAGATGAAAAATTAAATGAACATGGATATATAGTTCCAGGGCTTGGAGATGCTGGAGACCGTTTATTCGGAACTAAGTAATATAAGTTTAGTATTAAAGCCTTAGATTTTATAGTTTTATAAAATCTAAGGCTTTGTATTATTATGAGAATTTAATAAAGAAAAAATAATCTTAGCTCTATAGCTAAGATTATTTTCATTTATAGGTTTATAGGTAAACAAATTTTTAAATGGGAGATTATTTACCGAAGTATCTGTTTAATAGTCCTAAGAAAGCTTTTCCGTGTCTAGCTTCATCTTTACACATTTCATGAACTGTATCATGTATAGCGTCTAATCCAAGCTCTTTAGCTTTTTTAGCAAGTCTTAATTTTCCATCAGTTGCGCCGTATTCAGCTTCAACTCTTACTCTTAAGTTTTCTTTAGTGTCAGCAACAACCACTTCTCCTAATAATTCAGCGAATTTAGCAGCGTGCTCAGCTTCTTCGAAAGCTATTCTCTTGTAAGCTTCAGCAACTTCTGGGAATCCTTCTCTATCAGCTTGTCTGCTCATTGCTAAGTACATTCCAACTTCTGTACATTCTCCAGTAAAGTTAGCTCTTAAGCCTTCAACGATTTCTGCGTCTACACCAGCAGCAGATCCGATTCTGTGCTCGTCAGCCCAAACTAATTCTCCTGACATTTCTTCGAATTTGTCAGCACCTACTTTACATACTGGACAAACTTCTGGAGCTACTTCTCCTTCATGAATATAACCACAAACTGTACATACGAATTTTTTCATAATTAATTCCTCCTCAAATCTTTCATTTATTATATTTACTTTAAATTTAATTTTGTGTTTCTTCTCTATGTACTAATAATACAATAACAAATAACTATTGTCAATAGATAATAGTTATTTGTTAATAAAAATTTAGAAAAGCATTTTAACAAAACCATTATTATAATGTACATTTAACATTATATAACATATTTAAGATTTTGTATTAATTTTAATATAATATTAAAATTTAAATTTTAAAAAATAGTAGTTTGTGAAAACATTTACTAGAGATAAATCGAGATAATGAAAGGAAATCAATGGGAAACTCAGCCATAATTAATAGAATATGAAATTTTGTGATTATTTGGTTAAATTTGAATTAATATGACGTTTTTGAATATTATACTTTGCGAGTATAATATCAGCTATGTGCGAGGAGAGTGATAATATGAAAGACGAATTAGTACCTTTGTTAAAGACTATAGGTATATACGATTTGTTTATCGGAATTATAATCTCAATTTTTTTATCTATTTTTTTCAAAGGAGCAGCGATTTTATTTCTATTTGGTATAAGCTTAGGCTTTATTAACTTTCTAATTAACTCGCATGCAACGAAGATAATGGTACATAAGAAAGATAAGCTGGGGGTATTAACAATTCTTTTATCTTTATTAATAAGAGTTTCACTTATATGTGGACCAGCTATTGTTATTTTAATGAAAAGTGAGGTGGATTTTTTTATTTTTATTAGTGGTTATATATCTCAAACATTATCAATAGTATGTTATGGAATTAATTTAAGAGGACGGGAGGTGTAATTTTATGGAGGAATCAGTGATTTTATTTTCTTTTAAACTTTTCAGTTATGAATTTCAAGTTTCTTTAAGTCTTTTTATACAATGGATAATTATATTTGGCACATTAGTATTGTCCATGCTGTATAGCAGACAGGTAAAAATGATACCAGGTAGAGTTCAAGGTGTAGTTGAAATGGGAATAGATTTTCTTAACGGCATAGTAGATGATAACATGGGCGAAGGGAAAAAGAAGTTCGTACCATATATAGGAGCTTTAGGAATTTACCTATTTCTCTTAAATATGGTTGGGTTATTTGGAATTAAACCTCCTACTGCAGATTATAGTGTTGCTTTAGGGATAGGACTTACAACATTTTTGATAGTTCAAGGATATACAATCAAGAAGCTTGGATTACTTGGGTATTTTAAGGGGTATGCATCTCCAGTAGCAATATTATTACCTATTAATATAATGGAAAGAATAATGCTACCAATTTCTCTTAGTTTGAGACTTTTTGGGAATATATTTGCAGCAACAATGATTATGGAGCTTTTATATGAGGCTCTAAATGGTATAAACTTTATTGCAACCATAGGAATACCAATTCCATTTCACTTATACTTCGATATATTTGATGGAACTATACAGATGATTATTTTTGTAATGTTAACAATGATAAATATAAAAATTACATCAGAACATGCATAAACTTACAAAACATTACAAAATACTAGAAATTATTTCAAATTGTAAAAACATTAAAATTTATTAAAAATATTAAAATTTATTAAAAATTAGGAGGAATTAAAATGGAATCATCAGCTTTTATAGCAGGAATGTCAGCAATCGGGGCAGGTATAGCAGCCTTAGCAGTTATAGGTGGAGGTATAGGTACAGGTAATGCAACAGGGAAAGCAGTAGAAAGTATTGCTAAACAACCAGAAGCTAGTAGTAAAATAATGAGTGCATTAATCGTAGGAGGAGCATTATCAGAAGCAACTGCAATATATGGTTTTTTACTTGGATTACTATTAATACTATTTGGAGTAAAAGGTTAGCAGTAGTAGTCTAGAAAGGTAGGCAAAGAATGTATGAACATTAATTTAGAAATGATAATCCAAGCAACTATAAACTTTTTTATATTTTACTTCATACTATATAAATTTGTATTTAAAAAGACTATTGCTATTATGGATTCAAGAAGAGCAGAGGTGGAACTATCTTTTGCAAAAGCAAGTGAAGAGGAAAAGAGAGCTGAACTTCTAAGGGAACAATATGATAAGGATTTAATTGAATATAAAAATGAAGGTGTAAGGTTAGTAGAAAGCTATAAAGAGAAGGCCGATAAGATTTATGATGAAATTATAGAGGACTCTAAAAAAGAAGTGAATGTTATCAAAGCTAAGGGAATTAAGGAGATAGGAAGAGAGAGAGAAAAAGCTAGGCTTGAAATGAAGGAAGAAATTGTCGATTTATCAATGAAGCTTGCTACCAAAATATTAGAAAAGGAAATTGATGAGAGTAGACATAGAGAATTAATTGATGAATTTATTGTTAAGGTAGGGAATTAAAATGTATGAGTTCTTAGATAGAAGATATGCATTGGCTCTTTATGAGGTATGTGTTGAAGTAGGAAATGTTGAAATTGTACTTCAACAATTAAAAGAGATTGTTGATGAAATGGATTCAAATAAGGATCTCATTAAAATACTAAAGAATCCTCAGATAAATAAATTTAACAAGAAAAGAATTTTCAAGGATATATTTCAAGAGAGCATAGAGACAGAGTTACTAGACTTTCTTTTACTGACTATCGATAAAGAAAGAATATTATTTTTAAGAGAAAAATATAATCAATTTAAACAGATATACTTAAGTGAAAGTAATATTATTATAGCTGAAGTTAAATCTACAATATCTTTAAGTAAAATTGAAAAGGAAACATTAAAAAGAAATCTTGAGGAGAAATATAATAAGACTATTATATTGAAAGAAAGAGTTGATGAAAGTTTAATTGGTGGTATTGTAATACGAATTGGTGATGAAATTATTGATGGTAGTATTAAGAATAGACTAGTAGAGTTTAAAAAAATAACGAGTGAAAGCAGTAGAAAAGAATATGTTCAAAATCAAGAAGCTAAGAGATTAGAGGCTAAGGATATTATTAATCCATTAAATGGAGAGGGTAATGAAAGCTTAAAGAATGGTATTCAATGGGCACATAGTAGAGATGCTATATGCGCAGAAATCACTACAGCTGTATCATTAACATATGAGGAAAAGAATAGTTTAATAAGGAGCTTAGAGCGCTTCTATAAAAGACGAATTGTTATTAAGGAAAGTATTGATAAGGATATAATTGGAGGTATCTTAGTTAAAGTAGGAGACGATATTACCGATTACACAATAAGAGATAAAATGAAATATATTAAAATTGGATAGGATAAAAGTTAGCATAGGGTAGAGGTGAAATTATGCATATTAAGCCGGGAGAGATAACTTCAATTATAAAGAGAGAATTAGAACGATATGAAAATCACGCAAACACTGTAGATTCAGGTGTGATTATACAAATTGGAGATGGTATATCAAGAATATATGGGTTAGATGATTGCCTAGCAGGAGAATTGATAGAGTTTCCTAACAATGTATACGGATTAGCCTTAAATTTAGAGCAGGATAATGTTGGTTGTGTATTATTAGGCTCGGAAGAAGGAATAAAAGAGGGAGATATAGTAAGGCGAACAGGTAGAGTTGTTGAAGTACCGGTAGGCGAAGAGCTTATTGGCAGAGTTGTAGATGCATTAGGAGAGCCTATTGATGGTAAAGGTATTATAGGTGCTAAGGAATATAGGTCTATATTTACAGAAGCTCCAAGAGTAATAGAAAGACAATCTGTTAAATCTCCAATGCAAACAGGAATAAAGGCTATAGATTCTATGATACCTATAGGAAAAGGTCAAAGAGAATTAATCGTAGGTGACAGACAAACAGGTAAAACTGCATTGGCTATAGATGCCATAATAAATCAAAAGGGTAAGGACGTAACATGTATATATGTAGCTATAGGACAAAAACAGTCTACTGTTGTAAATATAGTTAATACATTAGAGAAGCATGGAGCTATGGATTATACAATAATTGTAGCTGCTACTGCATCACATACAGCCTCACTTCAGTATATAGCTCCTTTTGCAGGCTGCTCAATGGCTGAATATTTTATGAATAGTGGACGAGATGTATTGATAGTATATGATGATTTATCTAAACATGCAGTTGCATATAGAACAATTTCATTATTACTAAGGAGACCACCAGGAAGGGAAGCGTATCCAGGAGATGTATTTTATCTTCACTCTAGACTTTTAGAGAGAGCAGCAAAACTTTCAGATAGTTTGGGCGGAGGCTCTATAACAGCACTTCCAATAATAGAAACTTTGGCTGGAGATGTTACTGCATATATACCTACAAATGTAATATCTATAACAGATGGTCAAATATTTTTAGAAACAGATTTATTCCAAGGTGGTCAAAGACCTGCAGTTAATGCGGGAATATCTGTATCGAGGGTAGGGGGAAGTGCTCAAACAAAAGCTATGAAGCAAGTATCATCAACACTTAGAATAGAGCTTGCTCAGTATAGAGAGTTAGTAAACTTTACTCAATTTGGTTCGGATTTAGATAAGGAAACTATAAAAAGACTAGAAAAAGGAAAAAGGCTTACAGAAATATTAAAGCAAGACCAATATGCTCCAATGGATATGGAAAAGCAAGTAATAATAATTTATTGTGGCGTGAATGATTTTCTAGCGGATATACCAGTAAATAAAATAAGAGATTTTGAAAAGTCGTTTTTAGAATATATTTATACTCATCATAGAGATATACCTAGACGTATTAGAGAAAAAGGTGCTTTAGATGAGGAGATTAAAGCAAATATAAATGCAGCCATAGTAGAATTTAAAAAGATATTTTCAAGTGAGATTTAGAAGTATCACCTGAGGTTTTAGGAGGTGAACAGCATAGGTACTGTTGGTGTAGCTAATTTAAAGAAGCAAATAAAATCTATAGAAGGCATTAAGAAAGTAACTAAAGCAATGGCATTAGTTTCAACTTCTAAGTTAAAAAGGGTAAGAGAAGTACTTGATGTAAACACCAATTATTATACAACCTATAGAGAGATAATAGATGAAATAGTTCCTTCTCTATCAGAAGGAAATATATATCTAAGAAAAAATGCAAGTAATAAGAGGTTAATTATAGTCATATCATCAGATAGAGGCATGTGTAGCGGATATAACTATAGTGTTGTAAATAAAATAAAAGAGCTTGGAATTGAAGATGAAGAAGAGTGTAGTTTGCTAGTCATAGGTAAAAAAGGTGTAAGCTTATTTAATAGACATGGATTTAAAAGTTTAGAACACGATTTATCAATTTCGGATATTCCTGTGCTAGATGAAGCTAACTCTATTTCAAAGTACTGTTTAGATAAATTTTTATCTGGTGAATATAATAGCGTATCTATTGTATATACATGGTTTAAAAATCCTATAATTAAAGAAGTTAGGGAACATACTATATTACCTATAGATGTATCTTCAAATGAAAAAGTTGAAAAAGCTGATTTCGATATAGAAGGAAACAGTGAAGAATTTATTGATAAAATTTTATTATCATATTGTAGCTGTTTAGTTTTAAATGCTATTTTAAATTCTAAGGCATCTGAGCAAAGCATGAGAATGGAAACCA
The DNA here is from genome assembly GCA_032005505.1 of Clostridium sp. Lineage (GTDB taxonomy): Bacteria > Bacillota > Clostridia > Clostridiales > Clostridiaceae > Clostridium_J. The sequence goes on from DALZNT010000065.1 coordinate 9,504, forward strand.
TGAATAGTGCGAGTCAAAGTGCTGATGAATTAATAAATACTTTAAAGTTAAAGTATAATAGAATTAGACAAGCGGCAATCACTCAGGAAATTTCTGAAATTGTCGGAGGAACTCAGAGATAAAATTACTACATAATCATAATAGATTATAAAAATGCAGATTGGAGGATTTGTGTCGAGCCAATATAGAACGGAAAGTTGCTATGGTTTGACGCTATAAGTTAATATGGTACAAGGTATTGGAAAGGTAATTCAAGTTATAGGACCTGTAATAGATATAAAATTTGATCAAGATTGTCTACCTAATATATATAATGCTATTGAAATAAAGATGGATGGTAGAGTTGTAATTGCCGAGGTTGCACAGCATATAGGGGATGATATAGTTAGAACTATAGCTATGGAATCAACTGATGGACTAAAGCGAGGAATAAGAGCTGTAGATACGGGAAGACCAATAGAAGTACCCGTTGGCAATGAAGTTTTAGGAAGATTATTTAATGTGTTAGGACAGATTCAAGATGGGGGTGCAGAGTTAGAGACTGATAAGTATTATACTATTCATAGACCTGCACCAAAGTTTGAAGATCAATCAGTGGAACCAGAGATATTTGAAACAGGTATAAAGGTAATAGATTTAATAGCTCCATACCAGAAGGGTGGAAAAATTGGACTCTTTGGAGGAGCGGGTGTTGGAAAAACTGTTCTTATACAAGAGTTGATTAATAACATAGCAAAAGAACATGGAGGACTATCAGTATTTACTGGAGTTGGTGAAAGAACAAGAGAAGGAAATGATTTATATAATGAAATGAAAGAATCTGGAGTAATAAATAAAACAGCTCTAGTATTCGGACAAATGAATGAATCACCAGGAGCAAGAATGAGGGTTGCATTAACAGGACTTACTATGTCAGAATATTTTAGAGATAAGGGACAAGATGTATTATTATTTATTGATAATATTTTCAGATATGTTCAAGCTGGTTCAGAGGTGTCTGCATTGTTAGGAAGAATTCCTAGTGCAGTTGGATATCAACCAACTTTAGCAACTGAGATGGGGCAGCTTCAAGAAAGAATAACTTCAACTAATAATGGTTCAATTACATCTATTCAAGCTGTTTATGTACCAGCAGATGACCTTACAGATCCAGCTCCAGCAACTACATTTACACACCTTGATGCAACTACGGTATTATCAAGATCTATAGTAGAGCTTGGAATATATCCAGCTGTTGACCCTCTAGAGTCTTCATCAAGAATGTTAGACCCTAAGATAGTTGGACAAGAGCATTATGATATAGCTACAGAAGTAAGACATATTCTAGAAAGATACAAGGAGCTTCAAGATATAATAGCAATACTTGGAGTAGATGAACTTGCAGATGAGGATAAGATTTTAGTTAATAGAGCTAGAAGAATTCAAAGATTTTTATCACAGCCATTTACAGTAGGAGAGCAATTTACTGGAATCAAAGGATGTTATGTTCCAGTAAAAGATACTTTAAAAGGATTTAAAGAGATTCTACAAGGTAAATATGATTCATTACCTGAATCAGCATTTTTATTTGCTGGCACAATAGAAGATGTTATCAATAAAGCTAATGCTATGGACTAAGTAAAGAGAAGAGATGTGATAGCTATGAATAAATTTTTTAAGCTTACAATAGTCACTCCAGAAGAAGAATTTTTTAAAGGTGATGTTACTAGTTTAAATTGTGAGACTACAGAGGGAAGAATGGGAATTCTTGCTAACCATTGTGCCATAATTGCAGGATTAGTACCAACAGTTACTAGATTTAAAGATTCAAATGAGAAGGAGTATGAGACAGATACTTCAGATGGAATTATAAAGGTGAAAGACAATGAAGTTATAATGCTTTGCAATTCAGCAAAGTGGCTCGAGAAGTAGTAGTTAAATTCTTTAAGGATTATATATTAAAAGAGAAAGGATGAGGAAAATTATGGAACAAAAACTTTATATCTGTGAGCATTGTGGAAATATAATAGTTTATGTAAAGAGGTCAGGTGTACCTGTTATGTGTTGTGGAGAGAAAATGAAGGAAATAATTCCAGGAACAGCTGATGCATCTCTTGAAAAACACGTACCAGTTGTGGAGGTTGATGGAAATAAGGTTACAGTTTCTGTTGGTTCAGTAGCCCATCCTATGGTTCCAGAGCATTACATTGAGTGGATTTCTCTAGAGACTAAGGAGGGAAGTCAAAGAAAGATTTTAGTACCAGGATCACTTCCAAAGGTTGAGTTTATGATTACTGATACTGATGAGGTAGTTGCTGCATATGCTTACTGCAATCTTCATAGTTTATGGAGAGGCTAGGCATTACTGCTGAATCCTCATAGCAAGTATGAAATATGAAAATATGATTTAGAGTTAGGATATAGAAAGAAGAGGCTGTTGCAAAATGATTAAAAAATCATTTTGCAACAGCTTCTTTTTTATTTATAGGTTTATAGGTAAACAAATTATCTAATGGGAGATTATTTACCGAAGTATCTGTTTAATAGTCCTAAGAAAGCTTTTCCGTGTCTAGCTTCATCTTTACACATTTCATGAACTGTATCATGTATAGCGTCTAATCCAAGCTCTTTAGCTTTTTTAGCAAGTCTTAATTTTCCATCAGTTGCGCCGTATTCAGCTTCAACTCTTACTCTTAAGTTTTCTTTAGTGTCAGCAACAACCACTTCTCCTAATAATTCAGCGAATTTAGCAGCGTGCTCAGCTTCTTCGAAAGCTATTCTCTTGTAAGCTTCAGCAACTTCTGGGAATCCTTCTCTATCAGCTTGTCTGCTCATTGCTAAGTACATTCCAACTTCTGTACATTCTCCAGTAAAGTTAGCTCTTAAGCCTTCAACGATTTCTGCGTCTACACCAGCAGCAGATCCGATTCTGTGCTCGTCAGCCCAAACTAATTCTCCTGACATTTCTTCGAATTTGTCAGCACCTACTTTACATACTGGACAAACTTCTGGAGCTACTTCTCCTTCATGAATATAACCACAAACTGTACATACGAATTTTTTCATAATTAATTCCTCCTCAAATCTTTCATTTATTATATTTACTTTAAATTTAATTTTGTGTTTCTTCTCTATGTACTAATAATACAATAATAAATATTAATTGTCAACAGATAATAATTATTTATTAATAAAATTCTAGAAAAACATTTCGACAAAATTTTCATATAAAAAATTTATTTTCAAATACAGGTCTTAAAATCTAACTTTGGTTTTCATATGAAAAATTTATGGTTAATTTGGGTATATAGATTTTAAAATAACAGATAATAAGATAGACTTTAGAGATTATTGTGTGAGGATATGAAGAAAGATGAACAAAGAGAATATACAACTTATAAAAACTATTGGAACTTACGACTTAATTATTGGCATTATGGTTTCAGTGATTTTGATTCTAATTTTTGGTGAAGCTGGAGGTTTGTTTTTTATTGGTATAGGGTGTAGCTTTATTAATTTCATAATTAACTCTTATGCTAATAATATGTTGGTTAATATCAAAAAAGGAATCGAGATCTTACTAATTATCTTATCTTATATTGCCAGAATCGGGCTGATTTGCAGTATAGCCATATTACTTATGTTGAAAGGGGAGGTGAACTTCTTCATTTTTATTGCTGGATATAGTGCTCAATTTATATCTATTATACTTCATGGAGTTGAACTAAAAGTTAAGGAAGGAGTGTGATGGTGTGGAGGAATTAAGTGTTTTATTTACTTTGAATATTTTTGGATATGATTTTAATATGACCTTAACTTTAGTTATTCAGTGGATAATAATTATTTTAGTGTTTATTTTAGCAGTTTTATATAGCAAAAATGTTAAGAAACTTCCAGGAAGAGTTCAAAGTATTGTAGAGACTGGAGTTGAATTTACAGCAAAAACTGTAGAAGAAAATATGGGACCAGGTACAAGTAATTTTATTCCTTACATTGGTTCATTGGCTATATATCTATTTCTATTAAATATGGTAGGTCTATTTGGGATTAAGCCACCAACTTCTGATTTTAGCGTAACACTAGGTCTTGCTTTAACAAGTTTCTTAGTAATACAAGGTTATACTATTAAAAAACTAGGTATTTGGGGTTATTTTAAGGGGTATGCTTCTCCGTTAGCTCTACTATTACCGATAAATATAATGGAGAGAGTTATGCTTCCAATATCATTAAGTCTGAGACTTTATGGCAATATATTTGCAGCCACAATGATTATGGAGCTATTATATGAATCTCTTTTAGGATTTAGTTTCATTACAGCAATAGGAATACCAATTCCATTTCATTTTTATTTTGATATATTTGATGGAACTATACAAATGGTCATTTTTGTAATGCTAACAATGATAAATATTAAAATTACAGCAGAACATTAGATAGATACTAAGTTTAACAATAAAAAATTAAATTTAAAGGAGGAAGTGTAAATGGATTTAGCAGCAATGGCAGCATTAGGCGCAGGGATTGCATCTTTAGGAGTTATAGGAGGAGGAATAGGAACAGGAATTGCAGCAGGTAAAGCGGTAGAGAGTATAGCAAAACAGCCAGAAGCAAGTGGTAAAATTATGAGCGCTATGATAGTAGGAGGAGCTCTATCAGAAGCTACAGCAATCTATGGTTTCTTATTAGGATTATTATTAATATTATTTGGAGTTAGAGGCTAACTATGAGCATCGATGTAGGAATGATTATATTTTCTACCATTAACTTTTTGATATTTTACTTCATATTAAAAAAGTTTGTTTTTAATAAAACATTAGCTATTATAAATGCTAGAAAAGACGAAGTAGAAAATTCTTTTAAGAAAGCCAGAGATGAAGAAGAAAGAGCTAAGCTCTTAAGAAAACAATATGATGAGAATATTGAAAAATATAATACTAGTGGATTAAAACTTGTAGAAAGCTATAAGGAAAAAGCAGATAAGATTTATGCTGAAATAGTTGAGGAGTCTAATAAAGAGGCCGCTCATATTAGAGAAAAAGTAGCTAAGGATATTGAAATGGAGAGAACCAAGGCGAGTAAAAAAATAAAGCAGGAAATTGTAGATTTATCTATTGAACTTGCAGAAAAAACTTTAGAAAGAGAGATTGATACAAATAATCATAAGAAATTGATTAATGAATTTATAACTAAGGTAGGTATTTAAAAATGTATGAGTTTTTAGATAGGAGGTATGCCTTTGCTTTATACAAAACTTGTTCTGAGGTTGGAAATGAGGATTTAGTTTTGGAGGAGTTGAAGGAAATCGTTGATGAGTTATATGGAAATGAGGGACTTAGGAAAATTGTGGAAAATCCTCAAATAAATAGATATAACAAAAAAAGAATATTTAAAGAAATGTTTGATGGTGATATAGAAGATGAACTTTTAAATTTTTTATTACTGCTTATTGATAAAGGAAGAATTCTTTATTTGAAAGAGAAGTACAATCAATTTCGGCAAATATACCTCAAACGTCATAATACGGTTTTAGCGAAGGTTAAATCTGTAGTTCCTCTTGATGAAAGTCAAAAGCAAGCCTTAAAAATTAAGCTTGAAGAAAAGTATAGTAAGACTGTTGTTATGGAAGAAGAGCTTGATAAGTCATTAATTGGAGGAGTCTTAGTAACTGTAGGTAATGAAGTTATAGATGGAAGCATTAAAGGTAGACTTGAAGAACTTGAGGAAATAGCTGAGGGCAATGTTGTTAATAGATATAACTATGATGAGTTCAATAAAAAATTAGTAGCGAAGGTATCAACTCAAATATCCTTAAGTGAAGAAAATATTGAAAGATTGAGAAGTTGGCTTAAAGCTTTTTATAAAAGGGATGTTATCATAGTTGTTAATGAAGTAGGGAAAGACTCTGAAATTAAGGAGTTAACTGTAACTATAGGAGAAGATGTACTTACTAAATCTGCTATGGATGAATTATCAAGTGATAAGGGCGAGGTTAAAGAATTAAAAGGAATTGATGATTATCTGGCATAGAATAGAGGTGGAATTATGCATATTAAACCAGGGGAGATAACATCTATCATAAAAAGAGAGCTAGAAAGATATGAAAATCACATTAATACAATAGATTCTGGAACGATAATTCAGATAGGTGATATGATAGCTAGAATTTATGGAGTAGATGATTGTCTTCAAGGTGAGTTGTTGGAGTTTCCTAATAACATATATGGTATTGCGTTAAATTTAGAACAAGATAATGTCGGTTGTGTGTTATTAGGATCAGATGAGGGAATAAGAGAAGGAGATATAGTAAAAAGAACTGGAAGAGTTGTAGAGGTGCCTGTAGGAGAAGCCCTTATTGGAAGAGTTGTAAATTCACTAGGGAGTCCTATTGATGGTAAGGGGGTTATTGCAGCATCTGAATATAGAGCAGTTGAAGTAGAGGCACCGGGGGTTATAGAAAGACAATCTGTTAATATATCAATGCAAACAGGGATAAAGGCAATTGATTCTATGATTCCAATTGGGAGAGGTCAAAGAGAATTAATCGTAGGTGACAGACAAACAGGTAAGAGTGCGATAGCCATAGATGCCATCATAAATCAAAAAGGTAAAAATGTGATATGTGTTTATGTAGCTATTGGGCAAAAGCAATCTACCGTTGCTAATATAGTTAATATATTGACTCAGAAAGGGGCTATGGATTATACAATTGTTGTAGCTTCAACAGCATCAGAGGCATCATCACTTCAGTATTTAGCTCCATTTTCAGGGTGTTCTATGGCTGAGTACTTTATGCATAAGGGCGGAGATACACTCATAGTATATGATGATTTATCTAAGCATGCTGTTGCATATAGAACAATTTCATTATTACTCCGTAGACCACCAGGAAGAGAAGCTTATCCTGGAGATGTATTTTATCTTCACTCAAGGTTACTAGAAAGAGCTGCAAGACTTTCGGATGAGTTAGGTGGAGGTTCACTAACTGCACTTCCGATAATAGAAACTTTAGCAGGAGACGTTACAGCATATATACCTACTAACGTAATATCAATAACTGACGGACAAATATTCTTAGAATCAGATTTATTCCATTCGGGCCAAAGACCGGCAGTAAATGCTGGAATATCGGTATCGAGAGTAGGGGGAAGTGCTCAAATAAAGGCTATGAAGCAGGTAGCGGGAACTCTTAGATTAGAGCTTGCTCAATATAGAGAATTAGTAAATTTTACTCAGTTTGGTTCAGATTTAGACAAAGAAACATTAAAGAGATTGGAAAAAGGCAAGAGACTCACAGAAATATTAAAACAAGATCAATATTCACCTATGGATGTTGAAAAACAAGTAATTATAATCTATTGCGGTGTTAAGGATTTCTTAAGTGACATTCCAGTTGATAAAATTAAAGGCTTTGAAAAAGAATTCTTAGATTATGTATATATTCACTATAGAGATATTCCTAATAATATCAAAGAAAAGAAAGTATTAGATTCAGAAATAGAGAAGAGGCTTAATGAAGCTATAGCAGAATTTAAAAAGGTGTTTTTAAAACAAGTTTAAAAATCACCAAAGACTTTAGGAGGTGAAAATATGGGCGTTGCAGGACTAGTTGTTTTAAAAAAAAGGATAAAGTCCATAGAGAACACAAGGAAACTTACTAAGGCCATGGCTTTAGTAGCAACTTCAAAACTTAAAAAGGTGAGAGTTATGCTAAATAAAAATAATTCTTATTTTGATAGTTATAAAGAAGTCATGAATGAAATAATTCCAGCCTTACCTAAAGATAATAAGTATATAAAAATAAATAATAGTACTAATGAAAAGTTGATAATCGTTATAACTTCTGATATAGGGATGTGTGGATCTTATAACTATAGTGTTGTGAATAAGGTTAAGGATATGATTTCAGAGAACAAAGATAACTACAAATTATTAATTGTTGGTGAAAAAGGGAAGTCATTATTTAAAAGAAATAATCTTAATACGATTAATTATCAAGTAAAAATTGGAGACCTTCCTAACAATGAGGAGGCAAAAAAAATATTCGAATATGGATTAGATATGTTTAAACAGGGATTAGTTAATGAAGTAATTCTAGTTTATACATGGTTTAAGAATCCTATAATGAAGAGTCCAGTTCATCGTGTTGTATTGCCTCTTCAGTTCGAGGCTGAGGATAATAAGAGGATTAGTGAAGATGAGTTTGATATTGAGGGAGATAAAGAAGAACTGATGGAAACTCTCATACCATCTTATTGTAATGCTATGGTGTTTAATGGAATGGTTAATGCAAAGGCGGCAGAGCAAAGCTATAGGATGGAAACTATGAATAGTGCAACTCATAATGCAAGTGAATTAATATCCAGCTTGAAGCTTAAATATAACAGAATTAGGCAAGGTGCTATCACTCAGGAGATTTCAGAAATCGTTGGAGGTTCACAGGCACAGGAATAATTTACATTATAAATGAAGTTAGAGTTTCTATTATAAAAACTATAGATAGGAGGAGCTACATAGGATTTATGAAATATAGAACTCAAATGTAGCAAATTAGTATGGCACGTAATATGTCAAAAAATGTTGGGAAAGTGGTTCAAATTATTGGACCAGTAATAGATATAAGATTTGATGGAGATTCTTTACCTAATATCTATAATGCTATTGAAATAAAAATGGATGGTAGAGTCATAGTTTGTGAGGTTGAGCAGCATATAGGAGACGATATTGTTAGAACTATATCCATGGAACCTACTGCGGGGCTTAAACGGGGAGTTAGAGCTATAGATACTGGTAGGCCAATTGAAGTTCCGGTAGGTGAGAAGGTTTTAGGAAGACTATTTAATGTATTAGGCCAAATAAAGGATGATAAAGGACCCATAGATACAGATAAATACTATACAATTCATAGATCAGCGCCAACTTTCGAAGAGCAGGCTGTAGAGCCAGAGGTATTTGAAACTGGTATAAAGGTAATAGACTTAATAGCTCCATACCAAAAGGGTGGAAAAATTGGACTTTTTGGAGGAGCAGGTGTTGGAAAAACTGTTCTTATACAAGAGCTTATTAAGAATATAGCGAGAGAGCATGGAGGACTATCTGTATTTACAGGGGTAGGGGAGCGTACAAGAGAAGGTAATGATTTATATCATGAAATGCTTAATTCGGGAGTTATCAATAAGACAGCGTTGGTTTTTGGTCAAATGAATGAATCGCCTGGTGCAAGAATGAGAGTAGCTCTTACAGGACTTACTATGGCAGAATATTTTAGAGATCAAGGCCAGGATGTATTATTATTTATTGATAATATATTTAGATTTACTCAAGCGGGTTCAGAGGTATCGGCTCTTTTAGGAAGAATCCCAAGTGCAGTTGGGTATCAACCTACTTTAGCTACTGAAATGGGATCGTTGCAGGAGAGAATAACTTCAACTAATAGTGGATCTATAACTTCAGTTCAAGCTGTATATGTTCCAGCAGATGACCTTACGGATCCAGCACCAGCCACTACGTTTTCTCATCTTGATGCGACTACAGTACTTTCAAGGGCAATAGTAGAATTAGGAATATATCCAGCTGTTGACCCACTTGAATCTACATCTAGGGTGCTTGATCCTAGAATAGTTGGTAAAGAGCACTATGATATAGCTACACAAGTAAAATATATTCTTGAAAAGTATAAGGAGTTACAAGATATAATAGCAATTTTAGGAATAGATGAATTATCAGATGAGGATAAAACTATAGTAAATAGGGCTAGAAGAGTACAAAGATTTTTATCACAACCATTTACTGTAGGTGAACAGTTTACTGGGATAAAGGGTAAATATGTTCCTATAAAAGATACGTTAATTGGCTTTAAGGGAATCCTTGAGGGGAAATATGATTCATTACCTGAGGCAGCTTTTCTATTTGCAGGCACAATAGAAGATGTTATTAAAAATGCTGAAACTATGATGTAGATAAAGGAGAGATAGTTTTGGAGAAATCATTTAAACTTAAAATCGTTACTCCAGAAGAAGAATTTTTTATTGGAGATGTAGTTAGCTTGAATTGTGCAACTATAGATGGGCGAAGAGGTATTCTTGCAAATCATTGTGCAATGCTTGCTGTACTCATACCTACAATAACTAGATTCCAAAATGCTGAAGGTAAGAATTATAAAGCAAACACTTCACAAGGAGTTTTAAAGGTGAAAAAAAATAATGTTGTAATTCTTTGTGATTTTGCTGAGTGGGTAAGTGAGTAGGAGCAAATATATTTTTATTGGTGTAAAGTTTAGTATATTATTTTAAATTACATAAGAGGGAGCTTTAGTTATTTCCAACTAAGGCTCCTTTTTATGTGTAAAAAGGTATAAATTTTTCATGGTAACAATAAATGAGAACATATTAATGCTAACTTTATATATTAGTAATATAGATAATATTAAATCTTCACTCATAAAATAATTATATATGGGAATAAAAACCATTTAGTGGTCAATAATTTATTTAGAATTAGTTTTATAAGTGGAGGTTAGTTATGGGAATATATAAGAAAATTTTAATTGGGATTTTAACTATACTTTTTTTTATAATGCCTAGTAGCAATACTTTTTATGGATATGAGGAAATAGATATAGCTGAAGAAATATTAAAAAGTATAGAAGTTTCTATAAAAGAATATAAAGTTGTAGGAAGCTTTTACACTTATGAATCTAAGGATGAAGTATATGATGAGATAGTGAAAAGAATGATAAACATAATTGGACAAGTTAAGATAAGCGAAGGGGATAAATATAAATTTGAGATGAACTATGGTGGAAATAAGTGCAGTGGAGACATTGCAATACTTCCATATAAAGATAAATTTAAGGTTACATTGAGTATTTCTATATATGGTGAAAATTTAAATATTGATGAAAAAAATATAATAGAAACAAAAGTTATGAACGTGTTATCCATTTTTGGTAGCAACGTAGAATATTCACTATGCGTAAAAAGTAAAATCATGAATGATACTATAGATGAAGTTAGAGAGATTGTCATTAATAACTTAAGCTTATATAAAGCGAAAAATACGGATGAGGTAAAAATTAATAATGGATATAGTATTGTTGGGTACACTGGGATGTATAATAAGAAAATAATTTTAGGAAAAGATATAGATTTTAACTGTGCAATAGTTAAATATTCTTCAGGGTGCTATTTAATAATGGGGGAACCGGAGATAACAATAAGTTATTAATCAATAGCATTTAAAATGGAGGATTAACATGTGTAAATTTTATATACAGGGGAATAACCGGTTGGCTGGAGATGTAAACATAAGTTCAGCTAAGAATTCAGTATTACCAATACTTGCATCAACGATATTAGCTGATGGAGTATCAATAATAAATAACGTGCCTAATATAGAGGATGTATTTGTATTATGTGATGTGTTGAGATCACTTTCAGCAGAGGTAATCATAGATAGGAATAATAATATTAAAATAGATTCTAAAAATCTAAGTGATAAAAATATAGATAATGATTTAATTGGGAAGATGAGAGCTGCTTTTTTAGTTTTGGGACCATTGGTGGCTAGGCTAGGAAAAGCTAGGATTTCATTACCTGGAGGCTGTAATATTGGAGCGAGACCTATTGACTTGTA
>DALZNT010000066.1:0-20564 GCA_032005505.1 Clostridium sp.
ATTATATTATGACGATTTCCCTTCATTATTTCTCCTCACAATCCATAGATCTTGCAATTATTTTTTTTCTTAGTATATTAAAATAATCATAGTCATTAAACTCTATTAGTCTACAACTCTCTTTTGCCGCCTCTATTACCATTTCATCATATACATCTGTTTCTAACTCTAATTGTCCATCACAGCTTAAAAACACATTGTCTCCATTAGATGATATCTTTAACTTTATTTTATTATGATCATCTAAAATCATAGTTTTTACACCATTAGATATAGGACATATTGGTGTTAGATTTATCAGCTTAAGAGTAGGATAAATTATTGGTCCTCCTGCAGATAGTGAATATGCTGTAGAGCCTGTTGGTGTAGAAATAATCATACCATCAGCCTTATACTTAATATAGAAACTATCGTCTATATAAAGATCAAATGTCAACATTCTGCTAAGGGTTCCTTTAGTTATAACAATATCATTTAAAGCTGCATGGACATTATCAGTCTTTTTATTAGGTATAGTTACCTTTATCATCATTCTCTCAGTAATTTTAAAGTCTTCTGTTTTAATTTTATCCAATGCTCTTTTAAAGTCTGCAAGTTCAACACTAGCTAAAAAACCTAAATGTCCAATATTTACTCCTAATATTGGCGTTCCAAACTTATATATTTTTCTTGCAGCTCTTAGAATTGTGCCATCACCACCAAGTGCAACTAACATTTCTAGATTTTTATCTTTAGAATTTTCAAGCCCAATCCCATCCTTGAATATATGAAATTCACTATGAGGGAAGCTTTCCTTCAGCATTATTAAAACATGGTCAAGTATATAATCATTCTCATCTTTAGACGAATTAATATTAATACCTATGTTTTTCATATTTCCTCCAAATTAAGTTTTTCGTGTGCAATCTTTACTATATTAGCTACTGAATTTAAATTGAAGTTACTAAATCTAGTTACATCCTTTGTGAAGTTAACTAGATACTCAATATTACCGTTAGGCCCTTTAATTCCTGAATAATTTATGCCAATAACATTAATATTATTTTCTTTTAAAAGAGTAACAATATTTAAAATTACCTCTTCATGGATCTTTGAGCTTCTAACTACACCCTTTTTAGAAACTTTACCTCTTCCTGCTTCAAATTGTGGCTTTATCAAAGCTACAACTTCACCATTTTCTTTTAGAAGAGGTAATACATGAGGTATTACCTTATCTAAAGAAATAAATGATACATCTATTGATGCAAAATCACAAAGTTCGCCAATATCGTTTAAACTTATATTTCTAACATTAGTTCCTTCCATAGAAACAACCCTTGGATCTTGACGTAATTTCTCTGCAAGCTGATCTCTTCCAACATCTATAGCAAAAACTTTATTAACTCCATTCATAAGCATGCACTCAGTAAAGCCACCTGTAGATGCTCCTATATCTAGACAAATTGAGTTTTTTAAATTTATATTAAAGTCTTTTATGGCTTTATCTAATTTTAAGCCTCCACGACTTACATAAGGGATTACTTCTCCTCTCATTTCTATCTGAGAATCTTCTTTAACCTTTAACCCACATTTCTTTTCTTCTTTTCCGTTTACGTATATTTTTCCTGTTAGTATATATTCCCTAGCCTTTTCTCGTGAAGTAGCTAGGTTCCTTTGTACTACTAACATATCCAATCTAACTTTTTCTTCTGACATATTTACTCCTTAGCTTAGAAACTCTATTATACTTTTGTATATACCTTCTGGATTTAAACCATAATTTTCATATAAAATATTACACTCTCCATGATGTACAAATTCATCTTCATAACCTAAGCATAATATATTTTCATGGTTAAGTTCTTCTTTATTAATATAGCCAAGTATTTCACTACCTAACCCGCCTGATATAAGATTATCTTCTATGGTAACAATACGATAGTTTTTCTCAACTAACTCTTTTATCATAATTTTATCTATAGGCTTTACAAAACATCCATTTATAATAGTACACTCTATACCCTTTTCTTCTAATAAATTTTTAGCCAAAATAGCATGTTGTACCATCTTTCCAACGGCAACAATTGCTACTTTACCTGTCTTCTCACCTAGAACTTCCCATCTTCCTTTTCTAAATGAAGTCATTGGTGAAAGCTTTACCGTAGAATCATCTCCACCTCTTGGATAACGAATAGCTATAGGGTAATTTTGTGTAGCTGCAAATTGAAGCATATATCTTAATTCCTCTGTACACTTTGGACTCATGATTGTCATATCTGGAATTGATGACAAGTAAGATAAATCCATTATTCCTTGGTGAGTTTCTCCATCCTGACCAACAATACCTGCTCTATCTATAGCAAAAATTACTGGTAGCTTTTGAATTGCTACATCATGAATTACTTGATCATAAGCCCTTTGCAAGAAGGTAGAATACACTGCAAATACTGGCTTTAAGCCTTGTGATGCCATACCTGCTGCCATAGTTACTGCATGTTGTTCTGCTATTCCTACATCAAAGAATCTCTTTGGATAGGCCTTAGCAAAGCCTTGTAATCCAGTCCCTTCTGGCATTGCAGCTGTTATCGCTACAAGCTTTTTATTTCTTTCAGCAAGTTTTTCCATGGTTTCTCCAAATACCTTTGAGTAAGACTTTCCACTACTTGGAGGACACTGTCCATTCTCACAGTTAAATGGTCCTACTCCATGAAATTTATCTGGATTTTGTTCTGCATACTCATAGCCTTTACCCTTTTGAGTAATAACATGAATAAGTACAGGTCCTTCAACCTTTTGAGCCTTTTGTAAAACTTTACTCATTTCTTTTATATTATGACCATCGATAGGTCCATAATATTTAATTCCCATATTTTCAAATAACATTCCGGGAAGCATAAGCTGTTTTACAGAATCCTTTACCTTATTTATGGAATGAACCATTCCTTTACCAACCATAGGTATTTTTTCTAAAGTAAGATTCACATCATTTTTAAATCTATTATAGGTAAGCCCCATTCTTATGTCATTTAAATATGTTGACATTCCACCTACATTAGGTGATATAGACATTTGATTATCATTTAAAACAATTATCATTCTAGTCTTATTGTCACCTATATCATTTAAAGCTTCAAAGGCCATCCCACCCGTAAGAGCGCCATCTCCAATGACAGCTATTACATCATGTTTCTCACCTTTTATATCTCTAGCTCTTGCCATCCCTGCTGCTGCAGAAATCGATGTACTACTATGCCCAGTATTAAACATATCATATTTACTTTCCTCTGTTTTAGGGAATCCACTAAGACCTTTATACATTCTAAGTGTATCAAACATATCTTTGCGGCCTGTTAATATCTTATGTACATAACTCTGGTGACCTACATCCCATATAATTTTATCTTTATTAAAATCAAACACGTTAAATAAACTGATTGTAAGTTCAACAACCCCTAAGTTAGACGCCAAATGGCCTCCGGTCTTAGAAACTTGAGTTATAAGAAATTGTCTTATTTCCTCAGCAAACTCTCCCAGTTCATCTAATTTCATATTTTTTATCTCATTTATATTTGTATATTTCTCTAAATATTTCGACATCATCTTAACCTCGTTTTATAAAATGCACTATTTTAGCAACAGTGTACAATATTTTATTACTTTTTGTAATGGCAAATTTTTTACCTATAGCTTTGCCCCCTACAGTCGCTCCTGCTATCATTGCACTAATGCAAGCTGCAATTAAAACTTCATGTCCACCAGGATAAGCCTGAAGAACCTTTGCCACGATTACCACACCAACAGAACCACTAATAATACCACACACGTCACCAACTACATCATTACAGAAGTTTGAAACTTTACTTGCATTTCTTATCATTTTTACTGCTAATGTCGCTTCTTTAATTTTCTTTGATGCCATAGAGTGAAATGGTACCTCATCAGCCGCAGTAACTGCGGTTCCTATTACGTCAAAAATAACGCCCAAAAAAATAATCAACACTAATATAATAAAGGCCATAGAAGCGTTTACCTTTGGAAGTGTAGATTCTGATAAGAGTGAAGCAGTTCCACTAATAATTATAGTATACATTGTAATTTTAGCTGTCCATAATGCTTCTTTTTTATTCTTTTTTTTGATTTCCTTTTCTTTTTTACTTTGTCTATTACTACTATCGCTTTCCAATTCGAACCTCCGAAAAATAATAACAAGGTGGTAGCATATTAAGTAAAATTTGCGGCTTAGGTCCAGCAGGATTTCCCATAGAACAGCCATGACGTCGCCATCTTGACGGTTTCCCTTTAATGCTCTATCTGTAGTGTTTCCATCTACAGGGCTGGATTACCACTTAGTCCACACTGCAATCCCTAATATGCTTCCGAAAAACAGTCTAGGAGATTTCCTCGACAGTTAGGTAGCTTCTTATCCTCTTTTGCAACATAGGTTTAAGTGAGCAATAGCTCCAATATCCTGGCCGGGATATTGAAATTTAGTCTCACCTCTACCCACCTCACTCAAGGCAGGCTACTCTGCACATAGCTCATTCACCACGATGCAGGTTTAATCCAGTGCCGTACTTTGGGTATCTCTCCCAGAGCACATACACTGGTCTCCACGGCGGTAGGGTCAGTTTCGCATGCCTTTGCGGCTGCCCCACAACCTTACTCCCAGCACAAGCCCACAACTGGGCGTTACAAGCCAGCACAAGGAACTTCATCGATGTGCCCTTCAACGGATTTTTAGCCCCGTCCTCAAAGATACTTACCTGACTAGAATACTGCACCACCTTAGTAATCCAATTATAGCATAACTATAATAAATTTAAAATTTATTTTTTATTAACAAAGTTATAAAGTTATATAATTATTACGTTTGTAAATAATCATTAGTATTTGCAAATTAATAATTTCTTTTTAATAAAAAACTAGTTATCTCTTTTAATTCTTCAGTGTTCCTTGATATTTTATTTAAAAGTTCATAACACTCCTCTGTTAAAGAATTACAAAACTCTTTACATTTATCAAGGCCATACATTGTAACGAATGTAGTTTTATCATTTCCACCATCACTTTGAGACTTTCCTAGTAGAGCAGAATCTCCCTCTACGTCTAAAATATCATCTTTTATCTGGAATGCCAGACCAAGATTTTCTCCAAAGTGATTTAAAATTTCAAACTCTTCATTAGATGCTCCACCAAGGTGTGCTCCTGCTAGGATTGAGGCTATAATCAATTTTCCCGTTTTATTTCTATGCATTTCTTTAAGGGTATCCTCATCAATTTTACAGCCTTCACTTTTTATATCGATTATTTGTCCCTTTATCATACCATCTATTCCTGAAGACTTTGCAATTATGCTTCCTGCATTAACTTTATTTAAATCTCCAGTTAAGCACTGCTCAAACATTAGTGACATAGCTTCATTTAAAAGACTATCTCCAGCTAAAATAGCCATAGCTTCACCATATACCTTATGATTTGTAGGCTCACCTCTTCTTAAATCATCATTATCCATAGCCGGTAAATCATCATGAATTAATGAATAGGTATGAATCATTTCCATTGCGGCTGCAAATGGAAGAACCTCTTTATCATCTGATTTATACATATTGTAAGTGGCTAACATAAGTATAGGCCTTATTCTCTTGCCTCCAACTTTTAAGCTATAAACCATAGGCTGAAAAAAATCTTTATCTGCTTTTGGTTTTCCCTCAAAGTAACAATCTATCCACTTCTCTACTTTTTCTTTATAACAAAACAAACTCATAGTAACTCCTCCCAAATCCAACTAAATTTCGTCCTTGAAGTCTTCTTCGCCCTCTGTTGTAAGAATCTTTATTTTTCCTTCTGCATCCTGAAGAGTCTTATATAGTTCACTGTAAAGTCTCATTCCCTCTTCATACTTTGTTATTGCTTCATCTAAGGTGACTTCATTATTCTCCATTTCAAGTAATACCTGTTCAAGCCTTTGGATCTTACTTTCATAGGTTTCCTTTTTCTTTGCCATACTAGTCCTCCACCTGTTCTATTTTAAATAATCCACGACCATCTTTCATTGTAATCCCTACAACATCTTGTTTACTTAATTGTTCTAGAGATTCTATAACCCTATGATTTTCATCATCAATAATTCCAAAGCCTTTATTCAGAATGGTAAGTGGATTATTGCCAATAAGTCTATGATTAATTACTTGAAGTCTACTATTTTCCTTCTGTAGTCTTAACTTCATAGAAAAACCAAGCTTGCTTCTCATATTATCTATTTTCTCATACTGGTTAACTATATAATTCTGTGGATTATATAATTTAAGCTTACTAAATAGTTCATCTACATTATTAAATCTACTATTTATATGGTCATCAATCATATTGACAAGCTCTTCTTTTAAATTTAAAAGTTTATCTTTCATTCCATCTAAGCTATAAGTAGCTATCTCTGCTGCATGGGATGGCGTTGCTGCCCTTAAGTCTGCTACAAAGTCAGCTATTGTAAAGTCAGTTTCGTGGCCAACTCCTGTAATTATAGGCTTTTTAGAGGCTGCTATTGCTCTAGCTACTACCTCTTCATTGAAGGCCCAAAGTTCTTCAATAGAACCTCCTCCTCTAGCAACTATAATCACATCTACATCTTCAACTTTATTTAGTGTTCTTATACCCTTAGCTATCTCTTTTCCTGCATCTATTCCTTGAACTAATGAAGGATATATTAAAATATCCACCTTTTCATTACGTCTTTTAGCTACTTTTATTATATCTCTAACTGCAGCTCCCGTAGGTGATGTAACTACTCCTATCCTTCTAGGCATAGATGGAATATCCTGCTTGTTAAATGGATCAAAAAGCCCTTCTCTCTCCAAGTTTTCTTTAAGAAGATTAAAAGCTAAATATAGTTCACCTTCCCCCTGTACATCCATAGAATTACAATACAGCTGGTAGGTTCCTTCCTTATCATATACAGAGATATTTCCTGAAATAACTACCTTCATTCCATCTCTTGGGATAAAGGCTAGGCTCATGGCATGACTTCTAAACATAATACACTTTAGCTTAGAATTATTATCTTTAAGGGAAAAATAAATATGTCCGCTGCTATGTAACTTAACATTTGATAACTCACCCTTAATATGAGAATTTCTAAGTATAAAGTCATTATCTATAACTTTTTTAATATATCCATTTACTTCTGTTACCGATAAAATCTTAGTATACATTCTTTAACCATGCTTCATAGGTGTTTTCCATTAGCATAGTCGTGGTCATTGCTCCAACGCCACCTGGAACTGGAGTAATATATCCAGCCACCTGCGTAGCCTCTTCAAAATCCACGTCCCCACGCACTTTCCCCTCTACCATGGTAGTTCCTACATCTACAACTATAGCACCATCTTTTATGAAATCCTTCTTTATAAATGATGGCTGACCCATGGCAGAAATTAAGATATCTGCACCCCTACAAATTTCCTTCATATTTTTTGTTCTAGAGTGGCATATACTCACTGTAGTGTTTTCTCCCATAAGAAGCATTGCTACTGGCTTTCCAACTATATTGCTTCTTCCTAAAACCACAGTTTTCTTACCTTCTAGTTTTTCACCTGTAGACTTTATAAGCTTTAATATACTTCTAGCTGTACATGGAATAAAAGCTTCTCTCCCCTTACAGAACTTTCCAAAGTTTATATCCGTAAGACCATCTACATCTTTATCTTCATTAATATAAGATATTATCTTGTCTTCATTTAGATGGTCAGGAAGGGGTAATTGAAGTATTATTCCATCAATATTTTCATCTTCATTTAAAGCTTGAATTTCGTTTATTAACTTTTCATCTGTTATGGAATCATCAAAAGTTCTCATGTCATATCTTATTCCAAGCTCTTCACTAACTTTCTTTTGACCTTTTATGTATGATAAAGAACCTCCGTCATATCCAACTATAACGGAAGCTAAGGTAGGCTGACGTTTCCCTTCAGCCATAGTCTTTAATATGTTGTCCTTTAGCTCCAATTTGCGATTTGAAGCTAACTCCTTGCCACTTAACCTAACTGCCATGTTGCCACCTACTTTTTCATTAAATTATTAAGAACTCCATTAATAAATGAAGGCGCATTATCATCACTGTATTTTTTAGCTAACTCTATAGCTTCATTTACAGTAACTCTATCTGGAATTTCTTCTTCAAATAATATTTCATAGGTTGCCATTTTAAGTATTGCTACATTCATCTTTGGTAATCTCTCTAATTTCCACTTAACTAAATATTTAGAGATAGTCTCACAGATAACTTCATCATTTTCTGAAACTCCTCTTAAGACTTTAGCTACATAACCAAAATCTACATCCTCAATCTTTTCTTCAGTGTTTTCACGGAAGTTTTCTATTATTTCCATGAATCCTTCCTTATTTATTGACATTTCAAATATTAACTTCGTTGCGATTTCTCTGCTCTTTCTTCTGTTCATTGCTGCGACCTCCATAATATATATATATTTAGATTACCTTACTTTTCTTTTAATTATTAAACTTAAATTTGTGTAAAATAAAATCTATTTAAAACTTTTCCACTAATTATTTTGCACATGGAAACACCCTCTTAACCAGAGGGTGCTTAAAATTATTCTATTTCCTCGTCTTTTTCTACTTTTGGAAATATAACATTTTGAACGTAGATGTTAACTAATGCCACATTTAATCCTGTCATAGTTTCAACAGTACTCTTAACATTACTTTGCACCTTCATAGACATCTCTGGTATTTTAACACCATATTCTACTGACATGTGTAAATCAATAACAACTAGGCCATTATCCATAGTAACCTTAACGCCCTTAGAATTACTTTTTTTGCCAGTAATTTTATTACTTATATCTCCTACTAATCCAGCACTCATACCTGCAACGCCTTCAATTTCTGACGCTGCAAGACCTGCAATTACACCAATAACTTCGTCAGATATTCTTACTATACCAGTTTCTTCCACTGTAGGAATTTCACTTAATATATTCTCTTCCACATTCACTACCCCCTTACCAGTGTGATTAATAATATTCATATTATATCAGATAACCTTTATCTTTACAAATTTTATAATAGAAATACCTATTATTTTTATACTGCCCATTTTTTTAAAATAATACACTAAAATTAAAAACAGTGGATAAATAACCCACTGTTTTTATAAGAAAAAAATATTACTAAATCTATTCAGATACTTTTATCTCTATATCATTAATGTCTGCCTTACTCATGATAACATCTTTTATCTGTCTAATTTGTTGGTCAGAAAGTTCACCTTGATATTTAACAACAACTGTAGCTTTTTCATTGTCTAGTGTGCAAAGAGCCTCATCGAAACCTTGCGCTTGTAGTGCTAGCTCAATTTTCATTTCTTTGTCTGATTGAAGAGCAAGCTCTTTATACTCTTCTGATACTTCAGCCTTTTGATCCTCTGGAGTATTTTCATCATTTAAAAGTGACTTTAAATTTGTTAGTGCAACAGTTCTTGTGTTATCTCTTTCTAGTCTTGCTGAAGTAAAATAATTAGTACTGGATGTGTTTACTGCTTCATTCTTGTCGCCATTAGTGTTGTCAACATAAAGTGGACCATTAACCTTACTTGCTAGATAACCTGCAAATAAAATTAATACTACTAAAGAAGAAATAATTATGGTTTGTTTTTTATTCATTATAGTTCCCCCCGAAATTTTATTTTCTATCACATTTATATGCTACTTTTTCATAGGATATACCTCTACATTATCATCTTCAAGAGCAAATAATTTAATTGCTGCTTGTCGAATTCTAAGTTCAGTAACTCTATCATCAGCACCTTCCGCAACTATAAGTATTCCAGTTATAGTTGGATTATTTGTCTTTGATATAAAAGGATGTTGATTCCCATCATTATTTTCCATTACTACTGTGCTGCCGTCATTTTCTTGAGTTATATTTCTCTGACCACCACTTGTGTCTGTCTCACTTGTCTCACTCTTAGAAATTTCTTCGTTAAATACAGGAATTCTTTCAACTCCATTTTCAAAATTAATAATAATTCTAACCTTTCCGACTCCATCAATTTCTTCAAGGATTCCTGTGAGTTCTTCCTCCATCTTCTTCTTATAAGATTCATCTACTGATGAGTACATTGTAGTTAAATCTTCAGTAGTACTACTATTATCATTTGCCACTGCTACTGCTGAGCCTCCACCATTATTCTTTCCTGAAGATCCTTTTGAATCACCAAACATGCTGCCCACAATAACTAGAAGTACACCAACTAAAAATACTATAACAAGGTTAGTTATAAAGCTTGAATTAAAGCCCTTTAATCCTGGTTTCTTATTAACCTTAGTTTTCTCGTCATTCTTTTGGTCATTATCCTCACTGCTTTTGGAACTGCCATTAAAAATCTTCTTTAAATCATCAAACACACTATACCCCCACTTTCTAAATTATTGTTATCCTTCATTCTCACTACTTATTGATTTATATATATATATTTTTTTCTCATCAATATCATAGTGAGAACTAATATACTTCTTTACTTCTGTAGCTTTTCCCCCTAAATCCTCTTCTTCCCTATGAACCGGAACAGCTTCATCTCCTCCAATAACAACCTCCTTTACTCTATTCACAGAACCGTCATTCATACCAACGTCTATAGAATTAATGACAAACAGTCCATTTTCATTATCATAAGACACATCTGCATTAACTTTATAGTCTTCTCCACTAAACTCACCCTTTAAATCTTGAGCACATTGTTTCTCCAAATTATTCTTAAAGACCTCCATGGTAGTATTTATATTAGCATTTCTATACTCCTCATAATCCATAGTTGAATCCTCACTAAACACCTCAAGGGTCGATGCCTCAATAAGCTTGTCAATTTGGATATCCTTATCAAATAAATTTACTATAGGTGTTATCATAACTATAAATACAATAAGCCCAAGAACAAAGTTACAATACTTTTTAAGTGAATTATCTGGCAATATCATCTGCACAGCTGTTGCAAAGAAAACTGCAACACATATGGTAACTATCCACTTACCTAAAGCTTCAATCATTTACTTCACCTCCTACATTAATATAAATCCCTTCCCAGTAGCCGCTACTATAGATATAAGTATAAAGAACATTACACTTACGCATATAATACAAGATCCCAATAACATTAAGGAACCTCCAGCGGAGTCTATTATAGAAGTAATTTTTTTATCAGTTACAGGTTGTAAAAGTGCTGAAGTTAATTTATACATAAAGCCTAGTGCGAATATTTTTATTATTGGAAGCAGAATTATACAAATTAAAATTACAGTTCCAAGTAAACTTATAGAATTCTTTAAAAGCAAGGTATAGCTAGCTACTGTAGCAAATGCATCAGACAAAGTTTTTCCCACTACTGGTATAAAGCTATCCATGGCAAACTTAGCTGTTTTAGTTGTTACTATATCTAAACTACTTCCTGCAATTCCTCTTATAGTAAGCAATCCAACGAAAATTGTTAAAAATATTCCTTGAACCCATAGCGCAGATTTTTTTAGCAAATTAGTTAAATTACCAATATTGTAATCACTGGAAATATTATTTACAAAGCTAAGTACAAAGCTCATACATATTACTGGTATTATAATTGTGGAGTATAGATGTGTTCCAAAAGTACAAAGAGCCATTACAATTGGGTCCATTATTAAGGCCTGACTAACACTGCCTACACTAGCAAGCAGCATTATGAGTACCGGCATTAAAGCCGTCATAAAGTTACTGATGGTTTTAATTACATCCTGGGTTAACTCAACTCCAATATAGAAACCTCTAGCAATTAAAATAATCATTACAGCATAACAAGCGAAATAAGCAATATGGGCCACCTTTTCATTGCTAAAGGCGTTTTGAAGATTATTTAAAAGAGCACAAACTATGGCAATAATGATAAGTTGCCCAATTATTGTGAAGGAAGCCAAAACCTCTCTAAACAAATATGCTGCTCCAGCTTTAATTAGACGATTACCTTCCCCCGCATCTTGTCCACTTTTCATATAATTCTCTACAAACTCCTTAGGCGATATATCTTTTAACAGCTCATTTTCATTTTGCATTTCATTTATATACTCATAAAGCTGATTTATCTTTCCCTTTTGTTCTTCATCAATATTTATATTGTCGCTACCATAGGCCTTCATAGGTAGCAGTACCAAAACTAACATTAAAATAAATATACATTTTTTCATACTTCACCTACATTATCTTCAATATAGTTTGCATCACTGCCATAAGAATTGGAATTGCCAAAGTTAAAATTAAAATTTTACCTGAGAACTCCACTTTAGAGGCAATACTACTTTCTCCCGCATCTTTGCATATTTCACTACAAAATGAGGTGAGATATGCAATACCTAAAATTTTAAATACTGTATCCAAATACACTATGTCGATATTAGCTTTATTCGATAAACTTTGAAGGAAATTCACTATTATAGTGAGTCTGCTAATCATAAACATAAAGATTACAATTCCAGCAACAAGGCTAATTAATAGAGCAATATCCTTTCTATCATTCTTTACCAAGGTTACAACTAGGAGGGCCACCAGTGCAAAGGATACAATTTTCACAATATCCATGGCATCCTCCTAAAAGTAAAATAGAGTTTCAATAGAGTTAAATAGTTTTGTAACTAAATTTACTACTAATAATAAAATTATTACTATGCCTGCTATATTACTTATAGTTGCATATTCTTTTTTGCCCCCACTCTCTAATACCTTTTCTAAAATTATCATTACAATGCCCACAATACCGATTTTAACAATTATGCTAACATCCAATAACATGTTTTCCCCTCCTAAATTAAAATAATTCCTACCATGGCTCCAAAAGAAAATCCTAAGTATCTATACATTTTCACATTTTTATCTATATTATGCTCTGCTTGCTCAACGGCCTTACTCAAGTTATCTAATGTCAATGTCAGCATATCATTATGTCCTTCTATATCCATCTCACCTAAGCTCTTTGTGAAGTCCATGAATATTCCTAAATCCTCTTTTGTAAGGGAAAGATTCTTTTTTCTCTCCTCTAAACACTGAGAAAAGCAGCTATACACATCCTTCTCCTCATTAGTACTTAACATCTGTGACACCTTAAGAAAAATATCACCTATAGGTGGCTCACATTTTTCATAAACTTTATAAAGAGCATCTGGAAGCAAGGAATGAGTGAAATTAATTTCACTTTTAAGCACATATATCCCTCTCTGAAGCTCCTTTAGTTCCTTAACACGCCTTTTAAATTTTTCTCCATAAAAGAATCCAAAAACAGTTGATGACCCTATTATTAAAAGGATTCCAATTATTTTTATCATAAATCCCCCTCCCCCATTATCTTACCTTTTGTAAAATCATATATATATTCAACAGTTCCAATGCCACTTTTATTACTTAATATGACCGCTCTGCTAAATACCTTATTTTCAATTACCTCCTTAAATACCGGTCTCTTATACAAATCCTCCTCACTAAACCCATGAATAGTGGTGATTACATTTACTCCTGAATTTAAAGCTGCAACTATACTTTCCATATCTTTATAGGTACCAATTTCATCACAAACAATAATTTGTGGTCCCATACTTCTAATCGCCATTATTATTCCTTCACTCTTTGGGCAATTATCTAAAATATCAGTCCGAATCCCAACCTCCATCTGAGGAACTCCCCTATAGCATGCCGCTATTTCACTTCTCTCATCTACTACCGCAATGTTTTTCCCCTTTAATCCATGAATTGCGGTTCCATTAGAGATCTGCCTTGTTAAGTCCCTTAAAATAGTTGTTTTTCCACACTTAGGTGGCGATATTATTATTGTGTTTAATATATTATTGTCCTTTACAATGTGAGGTAAAACTGAACTCCCACATCCTTTAACATCCTTAGCTATCCTTATATTTAGAGAAGATATATTCTTTATAGTCTTTAAGGTTTGCCCATCTAATACACAGGTTCCACAAATGCCTACTCTATGTCCTCCTTGAATAGTTATATATCCCTGCCTTATCTCTTCTTCAAATGCATATATAGAATAACTACTTATCCTTTGTATTATGTTCTTAACATCCTCTAACCTAGAAATATAGTTAGTTCTTATCTCACCACTATTACCTATAAGCATCAGTGGTTTATCAATCTTAATTCTTATCTCTTGAATCTTGTCACTATTATTACTTGAAACAACCTCCTTCTTAATTAATTCAGGTAAAATATCTAATACATCCCTTGTAATCATATAACTCACCCTTTCATACTTAATTGTTATTATGAAAGGGTCCTAATTATTACTATAATCGTTTGTTATTTTTTCAAAAAATAAAAAAAGCCAGTTCTATAGAACTGACTTTTAAAACATGGAACTAAACTCTCTCCATGTATTCTCCTGATCTTGTATCGATTCTGATTGTATCTCCTTCGTTTACGAATAGAGGTACTGGAACGATTGCTCCTGTTTCTACTGTAGCAGGCTTTAATACGTTAGTAGTAGTATTTCCTTTTACTGCAGGCTCAGTAGCTGTAACTACTAATTCAACAAAGTTTGGAGCTTCTACTGAGAAAGCATCACCTTTGTAGAATTTAATTACTGCAAACATATTCTCTTTTAAGAACTTTATAGCTTCTTCAACTCTGTCATGGTTTAGAGGAATTTGCTCATAAGTTTCTTGATCCATGAAGTAGTATAACTCTCCATCAGAATATAGGTATTGCATTTCTTTTCTTTCTATAACAACCTCTTGGAATTTAGCACTTGGGTTGAAAGTTGTTTCAGTAACAGATCCTGTTATTGCGTTTCTTAATTTAGTTCTAACGAAAGCAGCACCTTTACCTGGTTTAACGTGTAAAAAATCTACAACTGTGAAAACTTGTCCACCATCTTCGAAAGTTGTTCCTTTTCTTAAATCTCCAGCTGATATCATAATGTAACCTCCCAATATATAATTAAATAATAGCCTTTGTTAATTAAACTTATTATAACCTGATTAAAACCATTTAATACTCTATGTAATAATGCATAAGAATACTTACTTGTTATAATAACCACTTAATAGCTTTATTTTTAACTTGATATTCCTCAAGAAAAAAGCTTAATTTTCATTAACAATGATATTTTACCAAAACTATGCATAGTTTGCAAACACATTATATCCACACACACTAAAACTTTAAAGTTTTTTTTATAGTTTTATAATAGAAAGTAAAATTTCCTTCTATATATTATCCAAATAGTCTTGATTTAATACTTTAAACATTAATATCCCTAATAGTTCACTTATAACTACTAAGGATATTACTTTATAATTATCTACAATTTATAAAATTTTATTTTAAATTGTAAATTATTTTTATTTAAAATTGATTTCAAATAAATTATTCTTATTTTAGAAAGCTGGAACTATTGCTCCCTTATAAGTATCTTCAAGATACTTTCTAACTTCCTCTGATGTTGCAGCCTTTGTTAAAGCCTCTATTTTTTCGCTATCTTTATCTCCTGTTCTTACTGCTATGATATTAGCATATGGACTTTCACTGCTTTCTAATACTAATGCATCAGTTAATGGATTAAGTCCGCCTTCTAACGCATAGTTTGTATTGATAACTGCAGCATCAACATCTTGTAATAATCTTGGTAGTTGTTGTGCATCCATCTCTACAACTTTAATATTCTTAGGATTTTTAGTTATGTCTTTAGCAGTTATAAGGTCTCCGTCTGGTATTTCTATTAAGCCATTTTCAGCTAATATTTTTAAAGCTCTTGCTCCATTTGTAGCATCATTAGGAATAGCAATCTCTGCACCATCCTTAAGGTCTGCTAAGTCAGTTATTTTTTTTGAGTAAACTCCCATTGGCTCTATGTGTACTTTAGCTGCATAAGTAAGATCATATCCACTCTTTTCTACAGTTTGCTCAAGGTATGGAATATGTTGAAAATAATTTGCATCTAACTCACCTTCAGCAAGGGCAGTATTCTGCAAAGTATATTCTGTAAATTCAACTAATTCAACTTTATATCCCTCTGCTTCAAGTAAAGGCTTCATAGCATTTTCCACAATTGGCTTATGTGGCTCTACAGATACTCCTATAGTTATAGTTTTATCATCTCCACCTTCAGCTTTATCAGATGATTTACATCCAGCAAGTGAAACTCCTAAAGATAATGTTAAAGTTATTGCGATAAGTTTTTTGATTGATTTCTTCATGATTTTTCTCCCTTAAATTTATGTTTTAATTACAAACGCCATTACGACCAATAATTACTTAATGAATTTAACTTAATTTCTTATAAATATAATTCCCGAAGCTTTGAATACCTTGAACTATTATCACAATAATAACTACCGTTATCCACATTAACTTTGGATTAAATCTACTATATCCATAAGTTATAGCTGCATTTCCAAGGCCTCCACCTCCTATAGCCCCTGCCATAGCAGAATATCCTATTATACTAATAATAGTTAGTACTAAGCCTAAAACTATGGAAGGCAACGCTTCCTTTATCATTATTTTAAATATAACTTGCATTTTAGTAGCTCCTAATGATTGTGCAGCCTCTATAACTCCCCTGTCCACTTCCTTTAAAGAACTTTCTATTATTCTTGCAACAAATGGTGCTGTCGCTATTGTTAATGGCACTATAGCTGCTGCTGTTCCATAGGATTTACCTACGATAATTCTAGTAAGGGGCACTACAACCACCATTAATATTACAAATGGAAAACTTCTGAATAAATTTATTAATACATCTAACCCTTTGTAAATAACCTTATTAGGCTTTGGTCCTTCTTCTCCTGTAAGGATTAAAATTATAGCTAATATCATTCCTAGGATTACAGCAAACAACGTAGACACAGATACCATTATTAAGGTCTCTTTTAATGCTGGTATAAGAATTTCAAATATCTCTTGCATTGACATCTACATCACCTCCCATTGGAACTCATTTTTATTTAAATAATTCACAACTTTTTCCTTAGCTTCCTCACTCATATTAATTACTAGTGAACCAAGAACATTATCTCTAAACTTTTCAAGTTTTCCCCATACTATTGATAAATCTACATTCAATTCTCTTGCCATTGTAGTAATAAATGAATTTTCACTTTTTGAAGCTGGGAAGTAGATTCTAATATTTACTCCATCTGGAAAAATAATATCTTCTTCTTCACCTAAGAATTTTCTTAACGATTGTCCAGGTCTTAAGAAAAGTTCTTCAACATTTCCTTCTGCCTTCACTATTCCGCCTTCAATTAGAACTACTCTTTGACAAATTTCTTTTACTACCTCCATTTGATGAGTTACCATTACAATAGTAATCCCTAGTTCCCTATTTATTTTTGATAAAAGTTGAAGTATATCCTTTGTAATCTTAGGATCTAAAGCTGAGGTTGCTTCATCACACAAAAGAATTTTAGGCTCAAGTGCCAATGCTCTTGCAATAGCTACTCTTTGCTTTTCTCCACCACTTAGTTCCCTTGGCATAGAGTTAATCTTATGAGATAAACCTACCAAATCTAAAAGTTCTCGTACTCTTTTATCTATAGCATTCTTGTCCATTTTCCATAATTCCATTGGAAGTGCCACATTTTTATAAACATCAGATCTTTTTAGAAGGTTGAAATTTTGGAATATCATCCCTACTTTACGTCTGAATTTTCTTAGTTCCTCCTCTGACATTGCTGAGACTTCCTGTCCCATAACCTTTAAGGAACCCTTATTGTATTCCTCTAATCCATTGATACATCTAAGCATTGTAGATTTTCCTGCTCCACTATGTCCAATTATTCCATATACCTGTCCTTCTCTTATAGAAAAGGATACGGATTTTAGAACCTTTAAATCGCCATAACTCTTTGATACCGTCGATACTTGTATCATACCCCTTCACCATCCTTGTCTTGTTCACATAATCTTGTTCTATGTGAAAAATTTTTTAAAATGAAACTCCACCTCTTTTTATTCATTGGAGTACTCGACTGAGTAAGCTCACATACCCAAATCTAAAATTTGGACGCTCACTTAACTTCCACTTAACTAAATCATAGATGCACGCTGTGAAAGTTCTGCTAGCCAAATCACAGATTTGGAACATCACTTTTAGAGTGTCACTTATAAAATTAAAGCACTAAAGAATAAATCTTTAGTGCTTATATGCGCTGACTTATCCTCTATCTTCCAGCTTCAAGCTGCAGGATTTAGCACCTTTATATAAATATATATGATATAAATATATAGGTTGCTGGGTTTCAACGGGCCAGTCCCTCCACCACTCTCGATAGAATTATTAAATTTTCATCTTAGACCTTATTATATACACATAAAAATTATTAGTCAACATAAAAAGTTGTTTTTATTCATTATCTTCTGTATTTTCAAGAGTAAACATTTACTTTATTTATTTTTCTTAAATATAATTGTAATTGAATATTTATTCTCATAAAAATTTATATTTTTTATATCCGAAATGAAATCCATAGATTTTATTATATCTAATCCTTCTTGTACCGTTTCTAAAGAGCCCTCACTATTAATAATAACTTCTCCACCATCCTCTAGAAGGTCAATACTTTCAATTTTAAAGACATGACTTTCTCCTATTGTTCCTATAATTTCTGATAAAGTAAATTCTTCAATATTACTAATCGGACTTTCTTCTTTGTTAACTTCCTCTTTATAGGATTTCTGAAGGACAAACAATTTAACCTTCAGGTAAATTGGAAAAGAAAATGATATTAATATAATTATTCCTATTCCAATTAGTATTATTTTATACCTATTAATTTTCATAAATTTTCATCCTTATACTAAAATAATTTTTATCCTCTTCATTAGATAATGGTGTTATTTCTTCTATTACAAATTTTGTCTCTAGGATATCTAGTTTTGATTTATATTCCTTCATATCCTTAGCGTAAATTTCAACATAAATATCCCCATAATCTATACTCAGCTTTTTTAATTCTACATTGGCTTCCTTTAAAATGTCATATAAATAATTATAGCTATAATATATTTCAAAGGTATTATCTTCCTTTTTATTTAACTTAGTTGCCACTGCCATTTTATCAGTATAACTATTTAAATCTTTAATTCCTTCAAAAATATTTATGGAACTTATTATAATAAATGCTATAAGCAAGATTGAAATTTTTTGCAGATTTTTTCTATATTCTTTATCTTTCTTTGACAAATACCAATTAGGAAAATATTGTTCCTTCATTGTACCTCCACTACCTTACATCTATTATTAAATAGGTTTTTCCCTGTTGATTTGCTTTTCACTTCGCAAATCTTTAAATTTTCATATTTTGATAAAAATTTATTTAAAACTTCATTATGTATTTTTTCAAATACATAAACTCTTTCTGATTTATCATTAATTTCACTACATAACTTTAAAATCTCTGCATCATCATGCAATGAATTTAATTCTATAACTCTATTTTGTGTAATTATATTTTTACTAACATGAAAAAAATAAATGTAATCACCATTGCTCACTAAACCATAAAACTCATTCTTCTTTATTGCTTTAATAAAGTAATCTGCATACAATTGCTGGATAACTTTTACGGATTTTATTCTAATGTATTTAAAATCATCTTCATCTTTAAGCTGCAAATTACCTAGATTCAGACAATATATAATAACTTTAATTTTATCCTTTTCTCTTTTGTAGACTCTGTAATCAAAAGCAATTTGATTTAGAGAATGAAACCTTTCAACTAATGCACATTCTACCAGCTGATAAATCTTTTCTCCCCGTACTCTTTGAAGAGTTATATCCTCAATAAAAAGTTCCTTTCCTTCAACAACTATATCCAGCTTGGAATTTTTTCTTAAGCTTTTTAAATCAAGTAACTTTACTTTTTCTTTTTTCATATTTTTTTCTTTTAAAATCCCATTGTAGTATGTACACCCTTCTGCATTCATAAGAATTTTATAGCTACCAACCATTTTTTATCGCCTACCTTTAAAGTATTAAACCCAATTTACAAAATATTTTCAAACTACAGTTATAAAAAATATTAAGCAATAGTCATAAATTTCTAAGTTTATTAAGCCACAATTACAAATTCATAAGTAATATCATCCTCTTCTATAATGGGATAAAATCTATATATATGAGTTCCTACATTTAGCTCAAACAAATTCAAATCCGAATTGTATGTTATAATGCAACCTTCCTTAAACTTTATATCGTCCCTTTTTAAACTTTCAAGATAGGATTCTATTTTCACATTAGCGAAATAATCTTCTATAGTTTTTTCAGTTATTTCGTCAATATTGTCTTTCATGTATCTATTAAATTCAGTCATCAAATACTCTTTCTTTTTCTGATTTATATCTTCTTTAAGAATAGTTTCCTTATAATTATCAATATAAAAGCTTTTTCTTTCAAAGGACCCCATAAGATTGCAAACCACTAAGGATATGACCGAAGATATAACTACCACATATATTAGAGTCCACCCTTTCTTCCTTTTTTTCTCTAGGCTATTCCCCATATTTTTACTACTTCCAATTGCCTTCGTCCCCCTAGG
>DALZNT010000067.1:0-4402 GCA_032005505.1 Clostridium sp.
ATAGCGATTGGGTATAAGGATTTTAGTGCTTTGGTAAAAGGCACGATACTGTTTATTGTATACTCCATGTTTTTGGCGGGAAT
The DNA here is from genome assembly GCA_032005505.1 of Clostridium sp. GTDB lineage: Bacteria > Bacillota > Clostridia > Clostridiales > Clostridiaceae > Clostridium_J. The sequence goes on from DALZNT010000067.1 coordinate 84, forward strand.
AGCTTTTTATATAGCTATTCAGGATAATCCAAACTTGGAACCTACAGCTGTAATATATAATTTTTCTTATAAAAATATTATTTTAGCGTTAATGGCTTTATATTTAGTAGTTAATAGAATTGTTATATATGTAAAGGAAAGACAGCAGTTAACAAATTATATCTATAACATTGAAATTTATATAGATGGAATGAAAACAATGGTGAAAACATTTTTAGATACTGGGAATGATCTTAGGGAGCCGGTAACCAATCTACCTGTAATAATTGTAGAAAGGGATATATTTAAGATGCTAAATCTTAAAGGCCATAATACATATAGTATTCCCTATGCTGTAGTTAGCGGATATGCTGGAAACCTTATTGCAATTAAACCTGATTGCATAAAGATTGATTTTGATGGAAACTTAAAAGAAGAAAAAGTGATATTAGCATTTTGTGATGAGAAGCTTAGTAAGCATAATGATTATAATGGACTTTTACCAAGGGGGATTATAGAATAGGAGGATTTTTATGAATAAAGTTTCTAAGATTTTTTCAGACTTAATTAATAAACTGCAAAGTGCTGTAAGTAGATTTCTAGGTAAGTTTAAAATATTAGCTAGGAGGATAGATTATATCGGAGGCAGTGACGCTCTTCCACCACCACTTACAAAGGAAGAGGAAGAAGCTCTTGTAGGGCATTTAGAAAAGGGTGATGAAAGTATTCGTTCTATCCTAATCCAAAGAAACTTGAGACTAGTAGTATATATTGCAAGGAAGTTTGAAAATACAGGAGTTAATGTTGAGGATTTAATATCAGTTGGAACAATAGGACTTATAAAAGCCGTAAATACTTTTGCACCAGAGAAAAAGATTAAGTTAGCTACTTATTCATCAAGATGTATAGAAAATGAGATTTTGATGTATCTTAGGAGGAACAATAAAATAAAGACTGAAATATCCTTCTATGAGCCACTGAACATAGATTGGGATGGCAATGAGCTATTGTTATCAGACATATTAGGCACTGATAGTAATGTTGTATTTAATTATATTGAGGAAGAGGTTGATAAACAACTTCTTGCAATTGCTATGGGAAAACTAAGTAGTAGGGAAAAAGAAATTATTGAGCTTAGATTTGGAATAAATGGAGTGGATGAAAAAACCCAAAAGGAAGTTGCCGACATGCTTGGTATATCTCAATCCTACATTTCAAGATTGGAAAAAAGGATTATAAAAAGATTGAAAAAAGAAATTAATAAAATGTTATAAGGTTGTCTGTAGTATAAAAAACACCTATGAGGAAATAATTCTAATGTAATTATTCTGAAGGGAATGAGACCTTATGATGATTAATAAAGTCGAAATATGTGGTGTCAATACTTCCAAGTTACCTGTTTTAAAGGAAAAAGAAATGCGAGAATTACTCGTTAAAATAAAACAGGGTGACAAAAATTGCAGAGAGGATTTTATAAGAGGAAACCTGAGATTAGTATTAAGTGTAATTCAAAGATTTAACAACAGGGGTGAAAATGTAGATGACTTATTCCAGGTAGGGTGTATTGGTCTTATGAAAGCCATAGACAACTTTGATTTAGGTCAGAATGTTAGATTTTCCACTTATGCAGTGCCGATGATTATTGGGGAAATTAGAAGATACCTTCGGGATAATAATTCCATTAGAGTAAGTAGATCCTTAAGGGATATAGCCTACAAAGCTCTACAAGTTAGAGATAGACTAGTTAGCAAGGATAACAAGGAACCAAGTATATCTCAAATAGCTAAGGAATTAGAAATGCCAAAGGAAGAGGTTGTTTTTGCACTTGATGCAATACAGGACCCAATATCACTTTTTGAGCCTATCTACCATGATGGTGGAGATGCTATCTTTGTAATGGACCAAATTAGTGACAGCAAGAATTTGGACGATGGATGGCTTGAAAATATCTCTATAAAGGAAGGTATGAAAAAGCTGACTGATAGAGAAAAATTAATTTTAAATTTGAGGTTTTTCCAAGGAAGGACTCAAATGGAAGTGGCAGATGAGATAGGAATATCTCAAGCTCAGGTGTCAAGATTAGAAAAAACCGCATTAAAACATATGCGAAAACATGTGTAAATAAAAGAGCCTTAGTGCTCTTTTTTTGTTCTATAAATGAAATGAGGGAATATAGATAAATTGATATTATTAAAGGGGGAATTAGTATGGAAACATCAATGTTTGCGGTAAGTAGCTTAAGAACAATGGAGATTATAGATATAAATACAGGAGCTAAACTAGGATATATAAAGGACTTAAGGGTAAATTGTGAGGACTATAGAGTTGAAGCTATAACAATCCCAACTCAAAAGGCTGGTTGGTTCTCTAAAGGAGAAGATATAGAGATTCCTTGGGAGAAAATAAAAAAGATAGGTGTAGATGTAATACTCATTGATGGAGACGAAAGCTTTGAAAAGTAGTGTAACCTGTAATTTAGTTATATACAAATAGTAAATACTTTGTGTATAATCAGTATATATAATTAAAAAGGATGTGAGTGTGTATGAAGTGTCCTTATTGCAGTGGAGAGGAAAGCAAGGTTGTTGATTCTAGAGCAACTGAGGATGATGGAGCTATAAGAAGAAGACGTGAATGCTTATCATGCAATAAAAGATATACTACTTATGAAAAAATCGAAGATATACCTGTATTTGTAATCAAAAGAAATCTTACAAGGGAAATTTTTAATAGAGATAAAATTATAAATGGAGTGATTCGTGCATGTGAGAAAAGACCTGTTTCTAGGGTAGATATAGAGCATTTAGTAAATTCTATTGAGAAAAAGCTAAATAACACTATGACTAGTGAGGTTAGTTCAGAGGAAATTGGCGAGATGATATTAGACAATCTTAGAGGTATGGATGAGGTTGCATATATAAGATTTGCTTCAGTATATAGAAAATTTGAAGATATTAATAGCTTCATAGAAGAGATTAAGAGATTAAGTGGTGGTAAGTAATGAAATTTTTTGAAACAGATGATTATGAATTTTTAATATATCCACTTAAGGGAAATGTTACGGTGGGATTTTCTACGGCTAAAAACAATTTGAATTTTAATAAAAACATGCCTCAAGGTATAGAGAATTTAAATAAATTAAAGGATTGGTTTAAAGTCGAGGAAGTGGTTTATCTTAACCAGGTTCATGGAACAATGGTTCATAATTATGAAGACGATAAGAGTATTATAAATTCTGATGGAGATGGTATAGTTACGGGAGATAAGAATACAATTATTGGAGTGTTTACTGCTGACTGTGTTCCTATTATTTTAGTAGATGAGGTGCAGGGAACTATAGCGGCGCTTCATAGTGGATGGAAGGGAACCTTAAATAATATTCTTAAAAATGGCATAAAGACAATGTTAGAAAATCATGGTTGTAAACCAGAGAATATAAAGGCCTTTATTGGACCTCATAATAAAAACTGTTGCTATGAAGTAAGCGAAGAGCTTATTGATACCTTTAAAGGAAGTGAAATATTTAAAGGTGAAGTTATAAGTAGTGGCAGATATTTGGATTTACAAAGATGCATAGAAATAGAACTCCTAAAATGTGGGGTAAGGTTAGAAAATATTATTGCTATAAATCTATGTACTTACTGTAGTGATAACAGGAAGTTATATTCCTACAGAAAGAAGGACGAGTCAGAGGGAAGATTATTTTCCTTTGTATTTGCTAATGAGGAGGATTAATAATGTCTATTGTGAAAACAGTATTAGTAGTTGACGATGAGGCTCATATTCAAGAACTTATAAAGTTTAATTTAGAAAATAATGGCTTTAAGGTCATTACTGCGGATAATGGTATCGATGCTTTGAAACTTGCAGAGACTAAGAAGCCTGATTTAATATTTTTAGACTTAATGTTGCCTGGAATGGATGGATTAGATGTTTGTAAAAATATACGTAAGAATCCAGCTATAGAAGGTATTCCAATAGTTATGATTACTGCTAAGAGTGAAGAATTAGATAAAATATTAGGCCTAGAACTAGGAGCAGATGACTATATTACAAAACCTTTTTCAGTTCGTGAGCTAGTTGCAAGGGCTAAGGCGATTCTGAGAAGAAGTGGATTTAAACAGGATGAGGATAGCTTTAGATTTGGAACTGTTACTATTAATTTCCGTGAGCATGAAGTATTTAAAGAGGAAACTAAGGTTGACCTTACGCTAAAGGAATTTGAACTTCTGGAGATTCTTATAAAGAATAAAGGAAGAGTAATGACAAGAGATTTTCTTCTTGAAAAAATTTGGGGTTATGAATATATGGGTGAAACAAGAACAGTTGACGTTCATGTT
>DALZNT010000067.1:4412-20383 GCA_032005505.1 Clostridium sp.
ACATCTGAGAAAGAAAATTGAAGAAGATGACAAAAATCCAGTATATATACAAACTATAAGAGGTATTGGGTATAAGTTCAATTATGGGGAAAACTATGAAAAGCAAATTTAATGGAACAATGAAGAGAAAACTAATGCTGTATATATTTGGAGCATTAGTTTTTATGCTGATATTTGCAATTATGATTTTTTATGCAGTATCTACATATGAAGCTGATTATAATATAAAAAAAGAATTAAATTTATATACATATATGTTAGAAGGATATATAGCAGATGATGATTACACAAAGGCAGAAGAAGTAATAAAGAGATATAAGGAAAGACATGTTAGAATAACTATCATAGATGCTGAGGGAGATGTTAAATTTGATTCATTTACTGAAGTGGATATTCTTGAAAATCACAATGACAGAGAAGAGATTCAAGGTGCAAGAAAAAATGGTGAAGCTTATTCAACTAGATATAGCATGACAGAACAGAGTTCTACCATGTATTACGCTTTAGCATTACCGGATGGGGAAGTTATTAGGGCATCTAAAACCATAGATGGAATTAATACATTGAAGGGGAACTATATACTTTGGTATGGAGGAGCTATTGTAATAATGTTAGCGCTATCTTTATGGATAGCTAATAAGCTGTCATATATATTTGTTAAACCAATAGAGGATTTGGATTTTATTACGTCTAGAATTAGTAATGGAGAGTTAAATAGGAGAGTAAAAGTAACTTCAAAGGATGAGCTTGGAAAGTTAGCACAAAGTTTTAATAATATGGCTGATAAAGTGGAGAGTAGTCTTAATGAGGCTAGCGAAAAACGAAATAGGCTTTCTGCTATACTACAAAGCATGGAGAGTGGAGTTATTGCTATAGATAATAATCGAAAAATAATAATGATTAATAATTATGCTAAAAATATATTTAATATTAGTGGAGATGTAGTTGGAACAAATGTTGAGGATATTTGCAATGACATTGATATTAAGGAGATGTTTTCTATAAGGGAGCATGAGTTACAGGAATATAAGATAATGTCGCCTGGAGTTAAATTTTTGAGAGGTAGAAGTGCTGATATTATTGTAAATAACCATCAGCATATAGGTGCAGTTTCGGTACTTCAAGATGTTACAGAAGTTAAAAAACTTGAAAATATGAGAACGGAATTTGTTGCAAATGTTTCACATGAACTTAAAACTCCTCTTACCTCAATTAGAGGTTTCGCGGAAACTTTAAGGTATGTTGAAGATGAGGAAACAAAAAATAAATTTTTAGATATTATTGATGAGGAAGCAGAAAGACTTACAAGACTTATATCAGATATCCTACTACTATCAGACATAGAACAAAAGCAAGAGTTTAAGCAGGAAACATTTGAAACAGACAGAGTTGTTGAGGATGTGGTTGGACTGATGAGAAATATTGCTGAGAAGAAGGGAATCAATATAGACATTGAAGGAGATGAGATTCCAAGGATAGTTGGAGATAGAGATAAGTTTAAACAAATGTTAATTAATCTTATTGATAATGGAGTAAAGTACAGTGAGCATGGGGATAAGGTTACTGTAAGAAAAATTCTTAGGAAAAAAGACTTTACAATAATTGTAGAGGATACAGGTATTGGTATAGAGAAAGATGCCATTCCAAGATTATTTGAGCGATTCTACCGCGTTGATAAAGCTAGATCTAGGGCTAAAGGGGGCACTGGATTAGGACTTGCCATTGTTAAGCATATAGTTATTGGTTTTAATGGAAAACTTCGAGTGGAAAGTGAGTTAGGTATTGGAACAAAGTTCATAATAACCTTTCCGAGAAATGAGAAAATATAAATTTGGGATAGAGTAAATATAAAGAAGCACTAGAAGGGAAATCCTTCTAGTGCTTTTTTACTTGCATGAGTTTTGAAAGTTTATTTTTCAGAAACTCCACTTTTGCAATGTATAAAAATTCGGTTTCTATGTAAACTTTATTTAACATAGGTAAAGTTTTCTTAATCACAGTATAATAATGAGTTAACTAAGAGAGACTATAATAAGTCTTGTAAGGAAAATAATAAATAAAAAAATCATATGAATGAGGGGTAAGTAGTATGAAAAAGAAATCAATTAAACTTATAATAGCAGCAATGGTTGCTACAATGTCTATGGGCATACTAGTTGGATGCGGAGGAAAAGATGATTCGGGAAGTGGAGAAAAATCTGCTACAATTTCAATATCTGGCTCAACATCTATAGGACCTTTAATGGAAAAGGAAGCAGCGGCATATAAAAAAGAAAATTCAAATGTAAATATAGAAATTCAACAAATAGGATCTTCAGCAGGAATCAAAAACGCTATATCAGGAGTAAGTGAAATAGGAATGGCTTCTCGTGAACTAAAGGATGAAGAAAAAGCTGAAGTTAGTGAAACGGTAATTGCTTTTGATGGTATTGGACTTGTAGTTCATCCTAATAATACAGCAGTAAACTTAACAATGGATCAAATTAAGTCAATATATACAGGAGCTATAACTAACTGGAAGGATGTCGGAGGTAAAGACGCACCAATAGTAGTTGTATCAAGAGATGAAAGTTCAGGAACAAGAAGCGCATTCCAAGAGTTAGTAGACTTCACTTCAGAAGAATTAGAAAAATCAGCAATTATAGCAGACGGTAATGGAAGTGTTAAAACTACAGTAGCAACTAATGAGAATGCTATAGGATACATTTCTTTTGAAGGAATTGATGAATCTGTTAAAGCATTGAAGGCTGATGATGTAGACGCAACAGCAGATAATGTCTTAAATAAAACATATTCACTTTCAAGACCGTTCATAGTAGTTTACAAGGATTCAAACATAACAGAAGAAGGCAAAAAATTTATAGATTATATCTTGAGTGATGCAGGGCAAACTATAGTTGAAGAAGCTGGTGGAATCAAATTAGGTAAATAGTACCTTGCAGTGACATAGGCATTTGAGAAGAACATAATCTCGAATGCCTATTGTGCTTAAATTGGAGGTTAATTATATGGCAAACAAATCAGGAAGAGATAGGAATAGCAAGCCAAAGAGAATGAAGGGAGCAAAGTATGCTATAGATGCTGCTTCTGAAAATATATTTAAGCTTTGTGCATTAGTAGCTGTTATAAGTTTATTAATTATAATTGGGTTTGTGTTTTATAAGGGGTTAACTCCTTTTATAACTAAAGGATATTCATTTATTGATTTTATATTTGGAAAAGAGTGGGTACCAAGTTCAGATAAGTTTGGTATTTTACCTATGATATTAGCATCTATTTATGGAACCTTGGGCTCATTAATAATTGGAGTTCCTATTGGAATACTTACAGCAGTATTCATTGCAGAGATAGCTCCGAAATCAGTGTCAAAAATTATGTCTCAGGGAGTAGAGCTATTAGCTGGAATACCATCAGTTTTATTTGGTGTATTTGCCCTTGGAGTAATTGTACCAAATATTCAAAGCAAGCTTAATTTACCAAAAGGACAAAGCTTACTTGCAATTATAATAGTACTTTCCATAATGATGCTCCCAACTATAATATCTGTAGCTGAAACAGCTATCAGATCAGTTCCAAAGTATTATAAGGAAGCATCTTTAGCACTTGGAGCATCAAAAATAGAAACTATTTTCAAAGTTGTACTTCCAGCAAGTAAATCAGGGATTTTAACAGCAGTTGTATTAGGAACTGGAAGAGCAGTTGGGGAGACTATGGCAGTGATTTTAGTAGCTGGAAATAGCCCGATTATACCTACTAGCATAACAGATGGTGTTAGACCACTAACAACAAATATAGCTTTAGAGATGGGATATGCTTTTGGCACCCATGAGGAAATGCTATTTGCAACAGGAGTAGTCTTATTCTCCTTCATACTTCTTTTAAACTTTGTATTGGCAAAAATATCAGCAAAGGCAGGTAATTAGAATGAGAAAATTAAAAGATAATATCTTGAAACTAATTTTATGGTTATCTGCAGCTATAACCATAGCTATCCTTGTTGTTATCATTGGATATATATTTAAGGAAGGTATTGGACTTATAAGTTTCGACTTCATCTTTGGTGATTATTCTCCAACTGAAGGCGGCGGGGTTTTCCCAATGATAGTAACTACATTACTTACTGTTTTAGTATCACTATTAATTGCAATTCCAATTGGAATTGGAGGAGCTATATATCTTCAGGAATATGCTAAACAAGGAGCTATAGTTAAGGTTATTAGATTTGCAACGGAAAGTCTTGCGGGAATACCATCAATTATATATGGATTATTTGGAACCGTATTCTTTGTAACAACTTTAAAGTTGCAGTTTTCCATTATTGCTGGTTCTTTAACTCTAGCAATAATTGTATTACCGTTGATAATTAGAACTACCGAGGAAGCTTTAAAGACGGTGCCAGTCAGCTATAGAGAGGGTGCTATAGGTTTAGGCTCTACAAAGTTTGAGGTGCTTTATAAAATTATAGTTCCGAGTGCTATGCCAGGAATTATATCTGGAGTTATTTTATCAATAGGAAGAATTATAGGTGAATCAGCAGCTATGCTTTTAACAGCTGGTACAGTAGCAGCAATGCCAAAGGGTCTTATGTCCAGTGGTAGAACACTTACAGTTCATGCTTATCTAGTAACTAAGGAATCTGGAGATATCAAGTTAGCATGTGCAATAGGAATAATTTTGATATTTGTAATTTTAATTTTAAGTATAATGGCTAAACTAATAACTAAAAGGATAAATAAACAAAGTTTTTAACAAAGCAACAATAATGATTGAGCTATATAGAATAGGTTAGCAGGAGTGGAGGAAAGAGTATGTCAGTAATTTCTACAAGAAATTTAGAGTTATATTATGGATCAAATAAAGCTCTTAAAAATATAAATATAGAGATAGAAAAGAATAGTGTTACGGCTTTAATAGGGCCATCAGGGTGTGGGAAATCCACTTTTCTTAGAACTTTAAATAGAATGAATGATCTAATTGATGGAGTTAGAATTGAAGGCCAGGTTTTCTTTGAAGGTCAGGATGTCTACAAGGAATTAAACGAAATAGAATTAAGGAAGAGAGTTGGAATGGTTTTTCAAAAGCCAAATCCATTTCCAATGTCTATCTACGATAATGTTGCCTATGGTCCAAGAATTCACGGAATAAAAGATAAAAAGAAATTAGATGAAATAGTAGAGAAATCTCTTAAGGGGGCAGCTCTTTGGGATGAGGTAAAGGATAGATTAAAGAAAAGTGCCATGGGACTTTCAGGAGGACAGCAGCAAAGGCTTTGTATTGCAAGAACTATAGCTGTAGAACCAGATGTTATTCTAATGGATGAACCAACCTCAGCATTAGACCCAATTTCAACTGCAAAGGTTGAGGAGCTCATGGAAGTTCTTAAGGAAAGTTATACCATAATAATAGTAACTCACAATATGCAACAGGCAGGACGTATTGCAGATAAAACAGCATTTTTCTTAAGTGGGGAAATAATTGAGTATGGAAAAACTGAAGATATGTTCGAAAGACCACAAGATAAAAGAACAGAAGATTATATAACAGGAAGATTCGGTTAAAATTTTTATTAGTTCCGAAATAAAGGGTTACAAAAATAAAAGTAGAATTATTTATTAAGAGGTGAAAAATATGGTGAGAAGTAGTTTCGATTTAAAGCTTAAACAGCTTCATCAAGAGCTAAGAGATATGGGGAACAAAGTAGAGATTCAAGTGAAGGATAGCATTGAATGTCTGAAAAACCATGATTCTGATTTAGCAGAACAAGTGATAAAAAATGATGACATAGTAGATAATTATGAATCTGAAATAGAATCTAGCTGTATAAAGCTTATGGCTACTGAAAATCCTTTAGCTGTTGATTTAAGAAGAATATTTATAGCTACAAAAATTATCACAGATTTTGAGAGAATAGCTGACCATGCAGTGGATATAGCTAAAATAACTATTTTATTAAAAGGTGAAGAATATGTTAAGAAACTTGTGGATATACCAAGAATGGCTGAAATAGTAGAAAAAATGATTGAAGGAACTCTTGAAGCTTATGTAAATATGGATGTAGCTCTAGCACGTCAGATATGTGATATGGATGATGAGGTAGATGATATTTACGATAATATATTTGTTGAGCTTTCTAATATTATGAGAGTTAAGCCAGAAGCTGTTAATCAATGTTGTAGATTTTTATTAGTAAGTAGACTTTTAGAAAGAATGGCAGATCATACTACAAATATATGTGAAAGAATTATATACTTAGAAACAGGTGAAAGAGTAGAATTAAATTAAATTGAATATGATGTATTATAAAACGGAAAGTTGTCTATGATTTGTATAGCCAACTTTTTTTATGTTTAAGTTTTATTGAATTAACTTTTAATATAAAAACAGGGTGCTTTAGCGAGTTTTTAGAAGAGTAACATTGACTAAGACATATAATTAAGATAATATAACATAATAGTAGTTATAATGTATTTCCATAAGAATCGTAAAATAATGGGAATAATTGTCGTAATTGATTAAGCAAAGAAAAAGCTTATGTAAAATAAAGGAGCTTGAAAATGAAGAACGAAATAAAGGAGATTGTTCCAGGTTCCATTGCTGAAGAAGTGGAACTAGCAGTTGGCGATAGATTACTTAGCATAAATGGTAATGAAGTAAAAGATATTATTGACTATAAATATTTAGTTACTGATGAAGAGTTAGTTATTGAGGTTGAAAAAACTGACGGAGAAATTTGGGAAATTGAGATAGAAAAAGATTATGACGAGGATTTAGGGTTAATATTTAGAGAAGGAATTCTAGATAAACCTATGAGTTGTCATAATAAATGTGTATTCTGCTTTATTGACCAGCTTCCAAAGGGTATGAGAAATACTCTATATTTTAAAGATGATGACTCAAGATTATCTTTCCTTCAAGGAAATTTCTTAACTTTAACGAATATGAAGGAAGAAGATATTGAGAGAATAATCAAGTACAAAATAAGTCCTATTAATGTATCTGTTCACACTACAAATCCAGAACTTAGAGTAGAAATGTTGAAAAATAGATTTGCAGGCAACATATATGATATACTAAAGAGGTTGGCTAAAGGTGGAATAGAGATAAACACTCAAGTTGTTTGTTGTCCTGGCATTAATGATGGAAAAGAACTAAGAAGAACTATTGAAGATCTTTACGAGTTATATCCTAATGTCAAGAGTGTGGCAGTAGTTCCTATAGGAGTTACTAAGCACAGACAAGGACTAACAATATTAAAAACTTTTACAAAAGAAACTTCTTTAAATCAAATTAAAGAAGTAGAGGATCTTCAGAAAAAGTACACAGCTGAAGTAGGTAATCCTTTTGTAAGATTATCTGATGAGTTTTATATTGTGGCAGGGGAGAGACTTCCTCATCCAGACCACTATGATGGATTTAAACAAATAGAAGATGGAATAGGGATGGTTACCCTTTTAAAGCACACTATAGATAATACTATTAGTGAGCTTAAAAGAAGTGGAAGTGGTAGCTTTACCTTTGTTACAGGCGCTTTAGTTTATCCTGAAATTCTTAAGATAAAAGAAATCATAGAAGGTGTAAATCCAAATATAAAAATTTCAGTAGAAATGATACCAAACAAATTCTTTGGAGAAACTATTACAGTGACGGGACTTTTAACTGGAATAGATATAGTAAGTACTCTAAAGGAAAGAGGAGCCAATGAATATGTAATTCTGCCTAATAATATTATTAGAAAGGGTTACGAGTTAGCTGACAATGATGAATTAATCTTGTTAGATGACTATACAATCAGTGATTTATCCAAGGAATTAAATAGAAAAGTTATTCTTTGTGATTATACAGGAGATGATTTAGTTTCCATAATAAATGAACATTTAAGGGAGGATTAATATGGGAAAACCAGTAGTTGCAATTGTTGGAAGACCAAATGTAGGTAAATCTACACTTTTTAATAAATTAGCAGGAAAAAGAATTGCCATCGTAGAAGATACACCAGGAGTTACTAGAGATAGAATTTATGCACAGGCTGAATGGCTAAGACATAACTTTACTATCATAGATACAGGTGGAATTGAGCCAACAAATGAAGATATCATAATGGTTCAAATGAGAAGACAAGCGAACATCGCTATAGAAACAGCTGATGTTATCGTATTTATAGTTGATGGTAAAGCAGGACTTCATCCAGCTGACTATGAAGTTGCTCAAATGCTTAGAAAATCAGGAAAGCAAATAGTTTTAGTAGTAAACAAAATTGATAGAAGAGAGCTTGAAGATAATGCTTTTGAGTTCTATAATCTAGGGATAGGAAATCCTGTTACTATATCTGCTACTCAAGGACTAGGTCTTGGAGATATGCTAGATGAAGTAGTAGCTCATTTTGATGAGATTGTTTCTAATGATGAAGATGAAGAATACATAAAAATAGCTATGGTAGGAAAGCCAAACGTAGGAAAGTCATCTCTTATCAATAAGCTTCTAGGCGAAAACAGAAACATCGTAAGTAACATTCCAGGAACGACAAGAGATGCTATAGATAGTAAACTTGAAACTCCAGAAGGAAAGTTTATCTTAATCGATACAGCTGGACTTAGAAGAAAGAGTAAAATTAAAGAAGAGATTGAAAGATACTCTGTTATCAGAACTTTAACTGCTGTAGAAAGAGCTGATATATGTATTCTTATGATAGATGCTACAGAAGGTTTAACTGACCAAGATGAGAAAATCATAGGATATGCTCACGAACTTAATAAAGCTATAATAGTTATAGTTAATAAGTGGGACTTAATTGAAAAAGATGATAAGACTATGAATGAATATAAAGCTACAATAAGTGAAGGACTGAAGTTCATGCCTTATGCATCATTCTTATTTATATCTGCACTTACAGGTCAAAGAGTTAATAAGGTTCTTTCAATGGCTAATGAATGTTATGCTAACTACTCTAAGAGAATATCTACTGGTATCTTAAATGATGTAGTAAGTAAAGCTGTACTTATGAATGAGCCACCAATAGTAGCTTTAAAAAGAATGAAGATATTCTATGTAACACAAATTGGTACGAAACCACCTACATTCATATTCTTCGTTAATGATCCAGCTCTTTTACACTTCTCATATCAAAGATATCTTGAGAATAGATTAAGAGATAGTTTTGACTTTAAAGGTACTGGAATCAAACTTATATTTAGACAAAGAAAAGAAGACTAGTAAATTATATAAAGTAGAGTAAGCTTTATATTAAAATATATAATTACTATATATGGGAAAGGCTTAAATTAATTTTTAAGTCTTTCTTTATAAGTAAATAGGGAAGAAGGGATAGTATGAGTAAAGTTTCATTTGTAGGAGGCGGAAGCTTTGGAACAGCTTTAGCTGTATTACTTGCTAAAAAAGGGGAAGAATGTACTGTTTGGTGCCATAGGCAAAGGTCTGTTGATGAAATAAATAATAAAAGGGAAAATGAAAAATACCTTAAGGGTATACATATACCAAATAATATTACAGCTTATAGTGATTTATCTGAAGCATTGAAAGGTAGTGATGTAGTTGTTCTTGCAGTACCATCAAAGGCGATAAGAGAGGTTTCTAGAAAAGTATCACCATTACTTAAGGGTCATGAAATCATTGTGACAGTAGCTAAAGGTATAGAAAAACATAGTTTGAAGAGAATGTCACAGATTATAGAGGATGAAATTAAAAATCATCCAATAGTTGTGTTGTCTGGACCTAGCCATGCTGAAGAGGTTGCTAGAGATATTCCTACTACGGTAACAGCAGCATCTGAAGATAAATCTGCTGCTATAAAAATTCAAAAGTTATTTAGTAATAATTCTTTCAGAGTATATACTAATAGTGATTTAATTGGTGTAGAGATTGGCGGAGCATTTAAAAATATAATTGCATTAGCTGCAGGTATCTCTGATGGCATAGGCTATGGAGATAACTCTAAGGCCGCGCTGATGACTAGAGGGATGAGCGAGATAATAAGAGTCGGAACAAAGCTTTCAGGAAGACCAGAGACATTCTATGGCCTTACAGGCATGGGAGACTTAATAGTTACATGTACCAGTATGCATAGTAGAAATAGAAGAGCTGGAATTCTGATTGGAAGCGGAAAAACGGTGGAAGAAGCTGTTCAAGAAATTGGAATGGTAGTTGAGGGGATTGAGGCAGTTAAGGCTTTTTATGAACTTAAATGCAAAATAGATGTTGAAATGCCCATAACTACGGCTCTATATGAAGTACTTTTTGAAGGAAGAAATCCTAAAGATAAGGTTACTGAGCTTATGGGAAGAAGCTATAAAGAGGAAGGTATAAATATATAATCATAATATGGGATATTTTGGATAAGCTGTTCTTAAATTTATGGTTTAAGAACAGCTTTACATTTGATATAATGATTAATAACGAATGAAAATATACAAGCTATCTTCAGAAAAAATCTTTTGAAAATATTAAAAGATTACCCGATTTGAATATAGAAATGAATTAAAGGTAATTATTTATATATTGGGACTGATGGGAAAGTATGTAGGAGGATTGTAAGATATGTATGAAAATAATAAAGTAAAAAAAAATAATGAAAAAAAGTCTTTCTATAGCATGAAAAGTGGTAGCTATAAAAGAAAATCTAAATTTGATAGAAAAATAATGTTAATAATTGGATTAGTGTTTTTAACAGGTATGCTAATCACATTTTTATTAAGAGATGATTCTAAAAGTCTAAGTGCAGCTGATAATGGAAATGATATAAGTAATGTTGAGCAAAATGATAAAAATAGCAATTCTCAAGCCATTGAAGGTAATGATGAGAATGGTGGTTTAGATGAAGTTCCAATAGGAGAAGGAGTAGGTCCATTAAGTGCAGAAGAAGTTAAAGCGGTAAAGGCTGCAATTGATGCTGATACAGAAGGATATTTTAGATTAGTTAATAAAGAAAATTTCCTAAATGAAAATTATAAGCCAGATAATTTAATAATTCCTAATGTAGGTTTAACTAAAGATAGAAGCAATGAGCAAAATTTAGTTAGAGGAGATATAGCTGATGATGTAGAGGCATTTTTAGAAGCGGCTAAAGAGGCAGGTTTTGAGATTTTTCTTAGCAGTGGCTATAGAGGCTACAATCTACAATCTATATTCTATAATAATGATCTTAAGGCATATGGTTATGAAAGCGGATATGTTGCAAAACAAGGAACAAGTGAACATCAGTTAGGTCTGGCCATTGATATTACAAGTCACAGTGTTAATCTAGAACTAACAGATGACTTTGAAAATACTCCAGAAGGTAAGTGGGCTTTAGATAATGCCTATAAGTATGGATTTATTCTTAGATATAAGGCTGAGAAGGAAGCTATAACAGGATATAAATATGAGCCATGGCACTATAGATACATTGGAGATAGAACTATAAGTAAGTTATGCCATGATAAAGACTTAACCCTAGAAGAACTTCTTCAGTATGCTGAAGAAGCTCAATAAATTAGATTAATTAAAGCTATTTTAAGTTGGTGAAATCCATTCTTAAAGTAGCTTTTTATTATGAATAAAATTTTTTTGAAGCAACAAGTAATATTGTGGAATAGAAGTCAATATATATATAATGTTAATAATTAGATTCGGGAGGGTAGCCTTGGAAAATTTTGATATATATAAAGATATAGCGGAAAGGACTCAAGGGGATATATATGTAGGGGTAGTTGGGCCGGTTAGAACAGGGAAATCTACTTTTATTAAAAAGTTTATGGAGCTAATGGTTATACCTAACATAGAAAATCCTCACAAGAAGGAGCGAGCAAAAGATGAACTTCCACAAAGTGGATCTGGAAAATCAATTCATACTACCGAACCAAAATTTGTACCAAATGAGGCCGTTGAGATTGGGTTTGGTGACGGTACAAAATTTAAGGTTAGATTGGTAGATTGCGTGGGGTATATCGTAAAGAATGCTTTGGGTTACAATGAGGATGATATACCTAAGATGGTTTCAACTCCATGGCATGACTATGAGATCCCATTTGAGCAAGCAGCAGAAATAGGAACAAAGAAGGTTATAACAGATCATTCAACTATAGGGATACTAGTTACTACTGACGGCAGCATTACAGGAATTAGCAGAGATGATTATGTAGATGCTGAAGAAAGAGTTGTAAATGAGCTTAAGGAGATAAATAAGCCATTTATGATGGTTCTAAATAGTACAAATCCAGATTCAGAGGAATGTAAAGAGATTCAAAAGGAATTAGAGGATAAGTATGATGTACCTGTAAAGGCAATGAATGTAATGGAGTTAGATAATAAGGGTGTTACAGATATTTTCGATACAGTACTAAAAGAATTCCCAGTAAAAGAAATAAGTGTAGATATGCCATCTTGGATTGAAAGTTTAAGTGCAACCCACTGGTTAAAAGTAAATATCATGACTATACTTAAAGCTATGTCTAAGGACATATATAAAGTTAGAGATGTGAAGAAGTGCCTAGATGCCTTTAAGGGTATTGAGTTCCTATCTGACATAAAGATAAAAGAGATGGATATGGGAGAAGGAACTTCAGCTATAGACATAAATCCTAAGCATGAGCTATTTTATAAAATCCTTGGTGAGATTTGTAATACTGATATAAAGAATGAAAATGACTTACTAAGTATTATGGAAGGCTTCTATAAAGCTAAGATTGAATACGATAAGATTGCGGAAGCTCTTAAGGAAGTAAATGCTACAGGGTATGGTCTTGTGGCACCACAGCTTACAGAAATGAAGCTGGAAGAACCAGAAATAGTTAAGAAGGGTAATCAATATGGAGTTAAACTTAAAGCTTCAGCACCTTCACTTCATATTATTAAGGCTGATATTGAAACTGAGATTCAACCTATTATGGGTAGTGAGAAGCAGAGTGAAGAGTTCTATAAATCAATCCTTGAACAATTTGAAAATGACCCTTCTCAAATTTGGCAAAGTAATATGTTTGGAAAATCTTTAGAAGAACTAGTTAAGGAAGGGCTCCAAAACAAGCTTTATAAAATGCCAGAGGATGTTCAAGTTAAACTTCAAAAAACACTTCAAAAAATCATTAATGAGGGCAGTGGTGGCCTAATTTGTATAATTATTTAGGTGATAAAAAATCATTATAATAATTTAATAATTATTTTATCCAATAATAAGGGTAGTACCTTCCAGAGAAATGAAGTTGCAAGTGTAGTACCAAGGGTAATGTGAGTAAGATAGGTTTTATATTCTGAGGAATTTAAATCCTATCTTTTCTTTTCGTTTAAAAGTATAATATATATTTGAAGACTGAGAAAATATTAGTAAGTTCAGTCTTGTAACTTTGAATAAATTAAAACTTGGGAGGTATACAAGGGTGAGTAAAGTAGTTGTAATATTTAATGGCGGTACTATTTCCATGAAAGTGGATGAAAAGATAAAAGCTGCGGTACCAAATTTGACAGGGGAAGAAATAATGTCAATGGTAACAGGAATAGAAGATTATGCAGAGGTAGAGTCGTATACTTTTTCAAGTCTTCCAAGTCCTCATGTAACTCCAGATATAATGATGGACCTTTCAAATTATGTTAAAACATTTTTAGAAAGAGAGGATGTAGATGGAGTAGTTGTAACCCATGGAACGGATTCTTTAGAGGAGACAGCGTACTTTCTTCAATTAACGATAAATAGTCATAAACCGGTAGTTGTAACTGGTTCAATGAGAAATAGTTCGGAATTAGGGTATGATGGACCAGCTAATTTAGCTGCTGCAATTTGTACAGCTACATCTAAGGCTTCAAGAGATAGAGGTGTTATAGTCTGCCTTAATAATGAATTAAATTGTGCTAGTGAAGTAACGAAGGCTCATTCTATGCATCTTAACACTTTCCAAAGTCCGGAGTTTGGACCAATCGGCATTGTGGATAGTAATGAGGTTAGATTCTATAGAAATAGCTTAGCAAGGGATTATATTGAGACGGAGAAAATAGAAAATAATGTTCATCTTATTAAGTCTTGTGCTGGAATGGATGGTATGCTAATAGACTTCTGTGTTGAGAATGGTGCTAAGGGTATTGTAGTAGAAGCTATGGGAAGAGGTAATCTTCCACCTGAAATGGCTAAGGCTGTTAAAAGGGCTATAGATAGAAGCGTAGCAGTAGTTTTAGTATCTAGATGCTTTAAGGGAAGAGTTCTTGATAGTTACGGCTATGAAGGTGGCGGAAAGCAACTT
This sequence comes from Clostridium sp., assembly GCA_032005505.1. Classification (GTDB taxonomy): domain Bacteria; phylum Bacillota; class Clostridia; order Clostridiales; family Clostridiaceae; genus Clostridium_J. The sequence goes on from DALZNT010000067.1 coordinate 18,632, forward strand.
AGGAATATGGGAGTCATTTTTGCAGAGAGTATGCCAGGTCAAAAAGCTAGAATTAAGCTTATTTTAGCACTAGGCAAGACGAACGCTGTGAATGAAATAAGAGCCATATTTGAGCAAGGAAGGTACTAAATACGAATATTTTTACACAAATATATAAAAGCATACGTAAAAATCGTTGACATAGATGTGGAATCTTGTTATTATAAGTCTATAAGAAGAAGAGCCACTAATTTTCATATATATCTAATGCGATGGATTAGATGTTTCTACCGGATGCCGAAAAATCCGACTATGAAAATTCCTATGTTGAAGTATTAAGCCACTGGGAATTTTTGTCCAGTGGCCATTATTTTTTGTAAGAATATTATATAAGATGGGGGAAAGTTTATGGAGAAGTTTTTTAAACTAAAAGAACATGGAACAGATGTTAAAAGAGAAGTTGTAGGAGGACTTATTACCTTCTTAACTATGGCGTACATAATCGCAGTTAATGCTAATATGCTTGGTGATCCAGGTGTTGGAATGGATCCAGGAGCAGTAGTAACAGCAACTTGTTTATCTGCCGGTGTAACTACAATATTAATGGGACTTTACGCGAACTTACCATTAGGATTAGCATCAGGTATGGGACTTAACGCATTCTTTGCATATAGCGTTGTTATAGGTATGGGAATTTCATGGGAGATAGCACTTACAGCAGTATTTGTAGAAGGTATCATCTTTATTATGTTATCATTAACAAAAGTAAGAGAAGCTATTGTTAACTGTATTCCAACAAACTTAAAATATGCAGTTACAGCAGGTATCGGATTATTTATAGCTTTTATAGGTTTTTCAAATGCTGGAATAGTAGTTTCAGACCAGGCTACAATGGTATCTATGGGAAACTTATTAAGTCCAACAGTTTTAATAGCAGCTCTTGGAATTCTTATAATAGTTGTTTTATCTAAGAAAAATGTAAAGGGAGCTATTCTTTGGGGAATGGTTGCCAGTGCAGTAGTAGCTTGGATATTTGCCTTAATGAATCCAGATGTAGCAGCAGGAATGGGTATATATTTACCAAAAGGAATTGTAGAATATAAATCTTTAGCACCAGTTGCTGGAAAGTTAGATTTCTCAGTATTCTCTGATTCAAGTGCATTAAAACAGTTCATATCAGTAGTATTCGTATTCTTATTTGTAGATTTCTTTGATACAGCGGGGACTTTAGTTGGAGTTGCATCGAAGATTGGAATGGTAGATGAAAGAGGGCAAGTTAAAAATGCAGGTAAGGCTCTTCTTGTAGATGCAATTGGAACAACTTTTGGAGCTTTAGTAGGAACTTCTACAGTTACAACTTACGTTGAGAGTTCTGCGGGAGTTGCAGCAGGAGCTAGAACAGGTCTTTCAGCAGTAGTAACAGGAGTTTTATTCCTTCTTGCCATGTTCTTATCACCAATATTTATAGCTATTCCAGCATGTGCTACAGCACCAGCCTTAATCATAGTTGGATTCTTTATGATGGATGCAGTAAGAAAAATTGACTTTGAAGATTTCACTGAAGGTGTACCAGCTTTCTTAACAATAGCTTTAATGCCTTTAACTTACAGTATAGGTAATGGGTTAATGATAGGTATGTTATCTTATGCAGTGCTTAACTTAATTCCAAATCTTTTAAGTAAGAGAGAAGAGAGAAAGAAAGTTTCTGGAGTTATATATATTCTAGCTATAATATTCGTAGCAAAAATAATATTTATAAAATAATAAAGATAT
>DALZNT010000068.1:0-20328 GCA_032005505.1 Clostridium sp.
GAGAGGCACCCCCTGGGTGTCTCTCTTCCATTTGCTTAATTTTACATTCTTAATCTTTAAGTAAACTATTTACTCAATCTTATATTTTTAATCTTTAATTGAACTGTTCTTCTTCCCATAAATTCATTTATATCAGGCTGGAATAGCACATCTACAAATAAGCCTTCTGGAGCCATCATATGACTTCTATAAGAATCACCATAGACTGACACAAATATCTTTTCTACTTCATCTTTTCCATTAAAGAAAATCCCATCTATAGTTTTAAAGCCTTCACCCAATCCAAGTTTAAGTTTTACATGTTGCTCTTCAGAACCCATAAACCTTACTTCTTTTACTGGAGCTTTCACAGTGCCTAGAATTGGTGAAGGATTTCCCTTACCAAAAGGCTCCAGCATTTTAAATTCCTGGACTACACCCTCATTAACATAATTAAGTTTTATAGGCGAATCGACTCTAACCTTTATAGCTAAATCATTTTCGCTCAAAGTACAATTTTCATTTAAAAGTTTTTTAAACTTAGGAATATTTTCTTCTTCTAAAGATAAACCTGCAGCCATAGGATGTCCTCCAAATTTGTGAAGTACCTCCTTGCATTTTATCATTTCCTCGAACATATTATATTCTTCTATGGATCTGCCAGAACCCTTAGGCATATCCTTTCCCTTTGTTAAAACAAAAGTTGGTCTTCCATACTTTTCTTTTACTCGTCCTGCAACGATTCCTGCAATACTCTCATGAATATTCTCATTATAAACTACAAGCACCTTATCATTTATTAAATCAGAACCTTCTATTGCTTCACATACAGCTTCAAAACTAGCCATAGTTAAGTCCTGTCTCTCTTTATTTAAATTAAAAATCTTTGTAGCAATATCCATTGCCTCTCTATAATCTTCACAAAGAAGTAAATCTAAGGATAACTCTGCAGTTTCTAGTCTTCCTGTAGCATTTATACAGGGTCCTATAGCAAAACCAACATTGTAGCAAGTTACTTCATCCTTTATATCAATAACCTGCTTCAGAGCCTTTATTCCTTGATTTTTAGTGTTAGAAAGAATCTTTAATCCCTCTCTAGCAATAACTCTATTTTCATCCACTAAATCTACAACGTCGCAAATTGTTCCGATTGCCGCTAGCTCTAAAAGCTCATCACCGCCTCTATAGCCTCTTGCTTTATAAAGTGCCATAGAAAATTTATAAGCTATAGCAGCTCCACAAAGAAGCTTAAAAGGATACTCGCACTCCTCCTGCTTAGGATTTACTAAAGCATCACTATTAGGTACTATAACTCGTCTTTCGCTATTCACTTCTTCAAAAGGAAGCTCATGGTGGTCAGTAATAATAACCTTCAGCCCTAGTTCCTTAGCTCTTTTAACTTCTTCAATAGCAGAAATTCCATTATCGCAAGAAATTATAAGGTCATAACCCTCTTCAGAAATAGTTTCAATTCTAGACACACTCATGCCGTAACCTTCATTTTCTCTATGTGGTATATGATAATGTACATTCCCTCCACAGTTCTTTATAGCCCTATAAAGTATTGCTGTACTCGTAACTCCATCAGCATCGTAATCTCCATAAACAATAATTTTCTCACCTTTGTCTATAGAGTCGCACATAATTCTTATAGCCTTCTCCATATCCTTCATAAGATAAGGATCATACATATCATTCAAACTATTATTTAAAAAACCTCTAACCTTCTCTGTAGTATCAAGGCCTCTATTAATTAAAACTCTAAGTGTAATAGGACTTACCTTTAAATCATTGTATAAAGTCTTAATAGTGTCCATAGAACACTCTGTTTGCTTCCAAATAGTCTTCATCCACACTCGCCATCCTTCCCATGTCAATAACTATTAATCTAATTCTTTTTGCCTTATAAGCAACTATAATCACAAACAAGCTCATATGCTGCTTATACTCTTACCAATATACAATCTCATACAATCTCATATAATCTATTTGAATTATATCACGGGTTTATTCAATTGTCTTATATATTTAGTTCTTTATTATTCCTATCCCTTGATGTGCAAAGACCTTATTAAGCACGTCTGACATTTCCTCATGGCTGCAATTACTTAATGAATTAAATTCATTTAAAAGTAGTTCAGCTCCACTATGGATAATTTCATAGACTGCCATATGCATGGACATTACTATAGATTTTTCTAATGCAAGCATTCTTTTTCTATTTTGATTCTTGCTATATTTCTTGAAGAATTCTTCACTAAAAATACTTGTGGAAGCTTTTACTGTATTAATATTTTCTTCAATTATTGCTTTAACCTCATTTAGGCTTTCTTTAGATGTAGATAATGTTATTGTGTACAATTTTATTCCTTTTTCACTTTTAACCCTTCCCTGAATGTCATATACCAAGCCCCTTTTAGTTCTAATTTCATCATATAAAATGGAACTTGTACCTGATGCAAAATATTCATTGAATAGCTGCAGCATTGTTATTTCTTTTTCACTTAAATCATGAATTGGGAAGATATACTGAACCTTACATCCATTTATAGTTAAATTCTCTTCTTCAAAGATTTGATTTTTAGGATTTTCATATAAAATAGTTGGCTCCACCTTTTCAATTTTATTATTTGACCAATGAATTTTAGCTATTTCATTTTCTATAATTTCTTCTATCTGAGCTAGTTCTAAGCAAGTTACCACTGAAATCGCACAATTATCTGGAGTATAATATCCTTGGTGGAAACTCTTTAAATCTTCTAGTGTCAGTGCTTTTATTGTGGATTCTGTACCTATAATCAGTTCCTTTATTCTTCTTTCTTCAAAAGCATTAAAGAAAAGCATATCTTCACAGTGCTGAACCACATCATCGCTCCACTCCTTAAGCTCCTCAAGAATTACGGAAATTTCCTCTTTAAATCCATCTTCTTTAAAAATTGGATTAAATACTATATCAAAATAAAGTCCAAAGCCTGGAACAAAGTCTTCCTTTAAGCAACTTCCATAGTAAACTACATAAGGATAATTAGTCATAGCATTATGAAATCCTAAGTACTCATTACAAAGATCATTTATCTCTTTTTCGCTTTTAGTTTTAGTTCCTTTAAATACCATATGTTCCGTAGCATGAGCAATTCCAAGATTATTTTTATTTTCCACATTAGCTCCAGCTTCAAAACCAATTGTAAAAGATGTAATATCACCTGGAACTTTTTCGTATATTAGCTTTATTCCATTAGATAATTTAATTTTTTTCATACTTCAAACTCCTTATTTAAAACACTTTTGTCCCTGATTAGATACTTTTTAACTCCTCTTTAAGACCTTATTTAAATTTCTTTTTAAGTCCTTTTCAATTTGTTATTCAATTCCTTTTAACTCACTATACTATAAAGGACCCCTTTGGGGTCCTCTAAAGTTATTTTACTATCTCAACTCTCTCAATTCCGTCGTCTTCCATGAATACCATGATATTCTTACCTCTGCCTGCTCTATTTTGCAGTGGTAATTCACCTAGGTTGAGGATTTTTTCTTTAGCATTTTGAGTAGTTATTTTTATGATTTCTTCAGCTAGACCTACACATAACTCTTCACCTGCTGGTGTTTTAAGTACGCCTTTAGCTTTTGCAAAGACAACCTTATCGTCTTCTCTTAAACTAATTCCCATTACACCTGTGGCATTTTTCCCTATGGTACTTATTGAATCTAGAGAGAATTTAAGGCACATTCCCTTCATGGTTAGGATTAATCCCTCCCCTTCTTGAAGATCTAATTCTACCTTAATTAACTTATCGCTATCAGTTTTAAACTTATAACCCGTGCTATAGCTATAGTCACCTAAGAATTCCTTAAGAAGACTCTTTTTAACTACACCTTTTTCTGTGAAGAAGTAAAGAGTTTCATCGCAAACTTTGCTGTCATTAGCAGATATAGCCGCTACTACAGGATTATTTTGATTGTACTCTGGACATAACGTTCCAAAGTTTATACCTTTTTTATCTATATTTTGAATCATTACAGAAGGAATTTTAAACAAATCTCCATTCTCTGTAAAGAAGAATACATCACTTTCTGAATCTGTAGTGGTAATCACGTCTTCACCACTTCTTCTATTTGATACCCTCAGAAGACCTTTTTTACTTACAGTTACATAGAATTCCTTGTAGTTGTATTCATCTACATACGAACATTCAGTTATGGCATCGCCCTCAGTAAGGTTTACTATAGTCTTTCCTGAAATTGTTCTATCTACAGCTTCTACTGCTGGCTCATGAACTATGAAGTTTAAGCCTTTAGCTGTAGTTATATCTATAAATTTCTCTTCTTCATCTTTAGTTACTATCTTAACACTTACTAACTCTTCTTCTTTTCTAAGTTTAATTGATTGAAGCTTAGAGTAATTAGTAATTAACTTCGAAAGTTCTGTTTTCTTGATTATTCCCTTAGAGGTTATGAACTTCACATCTCTAGGTGCGCTAAAATCAGCTACAACAAATGCATTAATGATAGTTTCCTTATCTAAATCTAAAGTTTTAATTAAGCCTTGGATTCTTTCACCTTTTTCTCTCCACTTAAATTCTATTAGATTTGCAACCTTACATTGATACATATTTCCTTGATTAGTAAAAATGCACAGCGTATCTCTAGTGTTACATTCAAAGAAGAATCTATTAAAGTCACCTTCCCTGTATTCTATATCATCAGTGTTTTGAGTAGTTCTTATAAAGGATTTTTGAGCCGTTCTCTTTATGTATCCTTCGTTAGACATAGTTACAACTACATCTTCCTCAACAATAAGCTCCTCTAAGTCAATCTTTGCATCACTGTCATCCTCTTGGATTCTAGTTCTTCTTGGGTCATCATACTTTTCTTTAACTTCAAGAAGTTCAGTTTTAATTACCTTGATAAGCTCTTTTTCACTTCCAAGAATTTTTCTAAGGCTTCTAATTTTTATTTCAAGCTCCTTATACTCTTTCTCAAAGACCTTGATTTCAAGACCTGTAAGTCTGTAAAGCATAAGTTCTAGGATAGCTTCAGATTGAGCCCCAGTAAATCCAAACTTAGCTACAAGATTTTCACTTGCATCTTTTTTAGATTTAGATGCTCTAATAGTTTTAATGATTTCATCCATGATACCGATAGCTTTAATAAAGCCCTCTACAATATGGAATCTTTTCTCTGCTATATCTAGTTCCTTCTTAGTTCTTCTTGTGATAATTTCCTTTTGGTGCTCTATATAGTACTTAATTATAGTTTTAAGTCCCATAGTCCTTGGCTTACCATTAGCTAGTGCCACCATATTAAATGAAATATTACATTGAAGCTCCGTTCTCTTAAATAGATATTTTAAAACTCTTTCAGCTACGTCTTCAGCAGTGTTTTTCTTAAACTCTACAACGGCACGTATTCCATTTCTATCAGATTCATCTCTAATATCTGCAATAGATTCTAGTGACTTGCTGTGTTTCTTATCTCCAGTTAAATCTGAGATTGCTTGAAGGAGTTTAGCTTTATTTTTTCTGTAAGGGAACTCTGTTATTACTAATCCTAATCTGCCATTCTCTAAAGTTTCAAAATGAGTTTTAGCTCTTAAGACTACTTTTCCTTCTCCAGTTTCGTAAGCAGCAATCAATGATTCTTTTCCCATAAGTATTCCACCTGTAGGAAGATCCGGTCCCTTAATATATTCCATTAATTCTTTTGTTGTAATCTCTTCATTTTCTGCATAGGCAAGAGCTCCATCAATAACCTCCCCTAAGTTGTGAGGTGGAATGTTTGTTGCAAGTCCTACAGCTATACCAAAAGCTCCATTAACTAAAAGATTTGGATATCTAGCTGGAAGAACTTTAGGCTCAAGTTCACTGTCGGAGTAATTGTATATCATGTCAACTACATCCTTATCCATATCTCTCAGCATTTCCATGGCAATCTTTGAAAGTCTTGCTTCAGTATAACGCATTGCCGCAGCATTATCTCCATCGATGGAACCCCAGTTTCCGTGTCCATCAATAAGAGGTTTTCTTGTACTAAAGTCTTGGGCTAAAATAACCATTGCATCATAAACTGATGAGTCACCGTGTGGGTGATACTTACCAAGGATATCTCCGACTATTCTGGCAGACTTATAGTAAGGTTTATCTGGAAAGGCCTTTAACATATAGGCCCCGTATAAAATTCTTCTATGAACAGGCTTCATACCATCTCTAACATCTGGTAACGCTCTATCTTTTGACACTTCTACAGCATAAGGAAGATAGTTTTCTGGCATAGCCTCATCTATAGAAACATCAATAATATTATTATCTACTGGAATTGCTTCCTTCTTTTTAGCCATAATAATTCCTCCTAAAAATCACCGTGATTATACATATAATTTCTTCTTGGCTCAACCACATCACCCATAAATAGAGATACCATTTTTTCAGCTTTTGCAGCATCATCAATAGTAACCCTCTGAAGAGTTCTTGTAGCAGGATTTAAAGTTGTATCCCAAAGTTGGTCAGCATTCATCTCTCCTAGTCCCTTATATCGCTGGATAAGAGCGCCCTTACCAATTTCTTTTTTAGCCTTATCTAATTCTTCACCATTGTAAACATACTTGCTAACCTCACCATTTTTAGTCATCTTGTAGACCTTGTAAAGTGGTGGAAGGGCAATATATAGGTTTCCATTCTGAATCATTTGTCTCATATATCTATAAACATAGGTCATCCAAAGAGTTCTAATGTGATATCCATCAACGTCGGCATCACTTAGGATGATTATTTTATCATACTTTAATTCTTCTAGTTTGAAGTTTTCTAAAACTCCAGTACCGATGGCTGTATTAAAGATTCTAAGCTCTTCACTTGCAAGAACATTCTCCAGCTTTTGTTTTTCTGTATTCATAATCTTACCTTTAGAAGGCATGATAGTTTGGAAACGTCTATCTCTGGCCTGCTTTGCAGAACCTCCCGCAGAGTCTCCCTCAACCACTATAAATTCAGTAACTGTGTTATCCTTCATTGTACAAACAGCAACCTTACCTGCAAGAGGTGAAGTACCATTTCCTATCTTCTTTTTCTCAGCATCATTAATCTTTTTAATTTTTTCTCTTCTAGCTGCAGCAGAAATAGCATTGTTGATAATTGCTGTTGCCAGCTCCTTGCTATCTTCTATCCATTCTCCCAGCTTTGTATATGCAAGCTCATTCATTACTGAATAAGCTTCTACGTTTCCAAGTTTAGTTTTAGTTTGACCCTCAAAGATAGGATTTGTGATTTTAACCTTAACGATGGCAGTCATACCCTCTCTAATGTCGTCTCCCTCAAATTCCTTATCTTTTTCCTTTAGAAGCCCAAGCTTCTTAGCTCCTTCTTTAAAAGCTCTTGTCATTCCAGTCTTAAATCCAGTTTCATGAGTTCCCGCTTCCTTAGTTGGGATGTTGTTTACGTAACTTGCAATATGTTCAGTAGTGGAATCTGTAAATTGAATACAAACCTCTCCACTTACCATAAGTTCGTTAATTTTTCTCTCACCTATAAAAGTAATTGGATCTTTATGTAAAACTGTTTTACTTTCATTTAGGTAATCGATGAAATCCAGAAGTCCTCTCTCAGAGTGGAATCTCTTTTCAGGAATATCTTCCTTTCTCTCATCCCTTAAAATAAGTGTAATACCTTTATTTTGGAATGAAAGTTCTTGAAGTCTTTCTTCTATTATATCTACCTTAAAATCTATAGTTCCAAAGACATCGCTATCAGGCATGAAGGTAGTCTTACTTCCCGTTTCTTTAGTCTTACCTATAATCTCTAGTGATGTTTCAGGGGTTCCCGGCATGTCCCTGTTAAGTTCCTTATCGTAACCGTAGTGGAATCTTTGCTTATATATATTTCCCTTTTGTTTAACCTCAACCTCTAACCACTTAGAAAGTGCATTTACAACGGCAGCTCCAACTCCATGAAGTCCTCCTGAGGTCTTATAGTTATTATTATTAAACTTTCCTCCTGTGTGAAGCTCGGTATAAACCATCTCCACTCCAGATTTATTTTTAATTGGATGGATACCAGTTGGTATTCCTCTTCCATTATCTTCTATAGTAACAGTTTTATCTTTATTTAAAGTAACTACTACCTGATCACCAAAACCATTAGCAATTTCATCGATAGAGTTATCTAATATTTCCCATATACAATGATGTAGACCCTTTGTTCCAGTTGAACCAATGTACATTCCTGGTCTAACTCTAACTGGCTCTAATTTTTCAAGAGATGTAAGGTCAGTAACCTCGTAAGTCCCTCTATTATTATCTCTTTTTGTCATTATATCCCTCCTAAATCCTGAGTACATTTGTTATTGTATAACTTTATAGAGTTATAGTAAAGGCTTTTTTGCAAATAAGCAAACCTATGTTTGCAATTTTCAACAAAAATGAATTATAGATGATTAAAAATCTATGTGATAATCTATTTCCATCTTTCATTAAAAAAGAACTCCTTTCGGAGTTCTTACAATAATTATTCACTATTAATTATTTCATTATTCATCTTCACCAAGGGTGACAGCTTCAACCTCATTCAATTTCTCAATAAAGCTCTTTAATTGATTAGCCCCTTCTTCAACAGAGTTAATCATAATCTTATCTGCGTAATCATACTTGTCTGAGCTATGCATATACATTGGATCGTAGTATTTAATCATTAGCTCTTTAACTACATCCTCGTAATCCCCAGCTTCAACTCTAGCGCAGTATTCCTCTGCGTTTTTTTCACCTATATATTTAGTTAAGCCCTTAAGCGCTTCACAAATTTCATCATTACAGTTATTAGATTTTGTGTATTCATCTATGATTAGCTTACTTCTGAAATCTAGTGGTGCATCAACAAAGATATGAATTCCATTTTTCATATCCTGGTGAATGTATTCTGGTACTAGCACTCTACCTATTCTTCTACTTTCGGCTTCTACAAATACATATTTATCTTTAACTGTTTTTAATTCTTCATATATATTAGACTCAAACTGCTTTTGAGTTAAACAACTTCCAAGACCTACTGAACCAAGGATTGAGCCCCTATGATTTGCACATCCTTCTAAATCTAAAACATCATAGCCATCAGTTTTTAAGGATTTTAATATTTCAGTCTTACCCACTCCAGTGTTTCCATGAAGTACAATATAAGTAACTTTTTCATTTAATTTTGGTAACTCTTCATTAATAAAAGCTCTATATCCTTTATACCCACCACTAATTCTTTTCACTCTCATACCAAGGGCACAAAGCAAATCAGTGATAGAACCACTTCTCATTCCACCTCTAGCACAGAAAATAACAACATCTTTATATTGCTTCTCTAGCTCATGAATCTTTTCATATATTTCAGGAAGCTTCTTAGATACGATATCCACACCTATCTTTTTAGCTTCATCAGTACTCTTTCTTGTGTAGATTGTCCCAACAAGTGCTCTTTCTTCATCTGTAAAAAGAGGAATATTAACAGCTCCATTAATTGTAGCCTCTTCATACTCCCCCACTGTTCTAACATCTACTAATACATAATCTCCAGTTAAATCTCTATAGTCAACGGTTTTCGACATCTTCATTCCTCCAAATTCAAGTAAAAACTTATACCCCACTAAGGAGTTAGTTCATGTACAACCAAAATAATTAAAATATGCTATAGATATAGTCAATATCCATAGCATAATCTATTTTATATCCTAATAGTTAATCTGTCAAACACCTTAACCTCTTGGCAATATTACTTTTTCCACGCCCTATGTTCTATTTTAAAGAAGTGTTGGTCACTCTTAAGCTTGTACCTTACTTTGTTCTGCTTCTTTTACATCACCAGTTTTTATAGTTGTTTCTGCTACTGTTCTTTTCTCAATGTCATGAGCCTTAAGTGCCCATTTATTGAAAACTTCTAAAAGGTCCTGAGTAACTTCATCTCTGTTAGTTTCATTTAGCAGCTCATGTCTTCCGCCTGAGTAAAGCTTATAATTAAGACTTTTTATGCTTAAGCTTTTTAAAGTCTCAAATAAAGATAAAATTCCTTTTCCGTAATTGCCTACTGGATCTGCGTCACCACTAAAAATTTCAATTGGCAATTGTTTAGGTATGTTATTTAAATTTTCCTTCTTATGGATAGCGCACATTCCTCTTAAAAAATCATAGTAGAAAGATACTGGGAAAATCCCTCCACAATATGGGTCCATCATATATTTTGAAATCTCGTCTTCATCTCTGCTAAGCCAATCAAATTCTGTCTTGGGCTCTTGAATCTCCTTATTGTAGGTACCAAAACCTAAGTCATTCATAAGCTGTCCATTTCCTCTTCTGCCTTTAAGCTTCATAAGGGTGCCTGATATTAGTATACCAGCCTTCATCATTAAATTAGGTTTACCACCTGTTCCTGAAAGAATAACTCCTTCCACAGTGTCTCCATAAAGCTCCATATATCTTTGGCTTATAAATGAACCCATGCTATGTCCAAATATAAATACCTGCTGATTTGGATTTTCCCCTCTAATATATTGGTTTATTTCGTGTTGGTCATGAACCATGGTGTGGAATCCATCCTTATCTGAAATATAACCTAAAGCACTTAAGCTCTCTGCTGATTTTCCGTGTCCACGATGGTCATCTGCATAAACAATATACCCTTCATTAGTAAGTGCCTCCGCAAATCTACCATACCTTGTACCATGCTCGGCCATTCCATGAATTACTTGTACTATACCTTTAATACTTATCCCTTCTTGTGGAACCCATTTATATAGATAGACTTTTTTTCCATCTCTCATTTTTAACTTAATTTCTTTTTCTGACATAATATACATCCCCTTAATTGTTCTATATAAAAATTATATATAACTTCCAAGGTTCTCACAATATACAATTTGTTAAGTTTGTATAATAATACGTAGCTTCTACTCATGTAGTAAAAATCATTGCCTATTTGAAAATAAAAAGGATGAATTTCACTGGTGAAATCCATCTTTTCTCTAATCATATAAATTTATATTGCAACTTCTAACTTTTCCTTAGAAACATCATTCACGATATTATTTATCCATTTATTACTCTTATATCTTTTTACTACTATAACTACTTTAACCAATTCTTCTATAGCTGTAGTTGCTACAACTAGATATATTGGTAAATGTAATACGAAAGCCGCTACAAATGATAGTGGAATTCCTATTCCCCAAAGAGTTATACCTTGGACGATGGCACCATATTTTGCATCTCCACCACCACGTAAGATTCCAACAATTAATATTACTGTAAATACTCTTACTGGCATTAGAAGTGCGTAGATATATAGAATTCTTAATGCATCTCCAATAACTTCTGGTGATACTTTAAATATTGTTAATATAAATGGTGCAGTTACAGCAAGTACCACTGCTAATGCTACTCCTGTTATAACTGATACCACACATAATCTTCTAGCGTATAGATGACCTCGTTCTTCTCTTCCCGCTCCAATTTCCTTACCTATAATAACTACTGCTACGTTAGCTAGTCCAAATGTAACTATCATAAATAAATTGAAGATAGTTGTACATATTTGTATTGAAGCCGTAGCCTGAGTACCTATTCTTCCATAGATTATTGCATATGTCATGTTACCAAATCCCCAGCAAGCTTCATTTAAAAGTACTGGTATCATTGTAACGAAAACATTTTTAGCTAAATCCTTAGGAATTGTAACTAAAGTTTTTATATTAGCCGCTAAACTACTTTTGCTTAGGTAAGTATATAGAACTAAAACTGTACACTCTGCTGCTCTAGCAATAATTGTAGCAATAGCTGCTCCCTCAACGCTCATAGCAGGCATTCCAAGTAAACCAAATATTAAAATTGAATTTAAAACTCCATTAACTACAAGTCCAACAAAGCTTGCCACCATCGGAAGCACAGTATTTTCAATACTTCTTAAAGCTGCAGCATAGTTAAATGAAATTGCTGTAAATACATAACTAAAAGCAACCAATCTTAAATATTTTGAACCAATCTCTATAACCTTTGGGTCAGTATTGAAGATAGAAATTATTTGTTTTGGGAACACAATTCCCAAAGCAGTAAACCCTAACGCAATTATAGTACCACTTACAAGACCAATTCCTAATACCTTTTGAATGTTCTTTTTATCTCTTTTTCCCCATAGCTGTGATATGAAAACTGCACAACCTGAAGAAATTCCCATTATAAATAAACTAAAAATGAAATAGAACTGGTTAGCAATTCCTACCGCTGCAAGTTCAACCTCACCAACTCTACCAATCATCATGGTATCAAGCATATTAACGGAAGAAGCGATTAGGTTTTGTAATATGATTGGAAACGCTAAGAATAAAACCATTTTATAAAACTTCTTATCTCCAAATAATTCCTTTAAATTCTCTTTTGTCATAGGTTTATCTCTCCTTTCGCGCATAAAAATAACCCACTTTGAAGGTTATCAAAGTGGGTTACTTCAGCACTTACATAATTAATAATTATGAATTTATTAAACTTTTACCGCTACTGACCTCGTAGGTCAAATACTTTGTATATTATACTCATTTCTTATCATCTTGTCAATATTTTATTCACACTCTATTAATTCTAAATTTTATATTTTAAATTCTTAATTAATCTCTGTAGTTCTTATTATATTTTAAATTCTTAATTAACCTCTGTAGTTCTTATTATATTTTAAATTCTTAATTAACCTCTGTAGTTCTTATTATATTTCTCATTAAAAGCTTGATTATCAGCAATAAGATATAATATCCCTTCAACTATTACTACTATTTCTAATATAAGGTTAGGTATGCAGAAGAATAAAAAACCGAAGAATGTTATTAAAAGATAAAAAATTCCCATGGCTATGTTTCCTAGGTAAAACTTATGAATCCCTAATGTACCTAGAAAAATTGCCAATAAGCCTGCTACAACGTTATTTTTTTCATCTGTTGCCATTTGAACCCTTCCATAAGTCTTATAATTAGTTGAATTTCCACAGTTTGGACATACATAAGCATCTGCGAGGATTGACTTCCCACAATGACTACAGAATTTAGTTTTTACTTGTGAACCTTCAGCATTATTACCTTCATAGTGCTCATAAGCTACCGCTTCTCCACAGTTAATACAGAACTTAGACCCAGGTTGAAGGTTTGTACCACACTTTTTACAAACAATACTCCCCATAAATTTACCCCCTCATTTTGGTTTAATATAAGCTTATACGGGAATTATCTCATAGATTTTTAAGCTCCTCAAAAACCCCTAATATATCCCTTAATTAAATTAATATGCCTAGAAAATAAAATTAGAATCCACATCTCATTTAGCAAATCGGAACAAAAAGTAAAAACAGGAGTTTTTCCATGGAAAACTCCTGTTTTTCTAACCTAATAATTCCAAAACTCCTCAGAGTTTTTTCCTTAATTCTTCATCTTTAATCTTTCATTTTTCATTCTAAATAATTTCTGCTATTCAGTAGTATGCTCATGATTTTTCAAGTGGTCCGTGCAGTATTCCTTATGTCCACTACACTTTGAGCAATATCTAAACTCCATATCTGGATTGTCTCTTTCAGTTATACCACAAACTGAACATCTATGACGTGCATAATCCTTCATTTCTATAACCTTAAACTTCTCTCGATTCTTTTTAACAACCTTTTTCATCTTAAATAAAGCTAGGAAATCTGGCCAGAAGAATATAAAATAGTTTGCTAAAGAAGCTATTGTCATTAATCTTATTCCAAAGGCACCTACTATAAGGTTACCTACTAGAAGAATTCCATAAATCGCTCCCATTACCTTTAATTTAATCGGTAAAACGAAGAATAAAAGTACCTCACGTTCAGGATATAATGTTGCATAGGCTAGGAATAAACTCGTATTCAAAATGAAAGTACTTCCAATTACTCCAAAAACAAGTGAAACCACTATTACAATAATAACACCTAATAAATAATACATATTAAACTTAAATGTTCCCCATGCCTGTTCTAAACTTTCACCAATTACATAATAAAAATATAATGTGAATAATATCCAAAACGCATCGAAGTTAGGTGGAATTAATATGAATGTGAATATTCTCCATATCTGTCCATGCATTACCAATTGCGGAATTAACATTAAATCACCTAACAAATTTGGCATAATCGTTATGAGTAAAAAAACTGCTAGATTAGCAGCAACTATGTATTTCATCAATCCACGAATGGCATAACGTCCATATTTTCTCTCTAATTTATCTAACCACTTCAAGCTAATCACTCCCTAAATAATCTAAATACATTCTATCACACTTTTAATTTATAGCCTATGAATTATTATAATATTCATATTTAATTTAGAATTAACAACGGTAAAATTAGAATGATAGTTAAAATACCTTGGAATTACTTTGTTGCTTGTTTTTCTTTTGAATTAATTTTATACAATAATAAAGAATTACTATATATATAAACAAAGATTTACTTTATGGATAAACAAAGAATTACTTTATATATAAACAAAGATTTACTTTTCAAATAACTCTCTAAGTTTCTCAGCGATAACCTCAGCAACTAAATCATGTCCAGCCTCACTTAATATTATATTATTAGTAGTATATTCTGCTACGTTTGACTCATCTATGCCGCTTTCATTAAACATATCTATGTATTTCACATTATTCTTAGTGCAAACTTCCTTTATAGCATTAACATAGTCATCCAAATAACTTCCTTGGTTATTTGCATCTGGATAGCTTGGTTGTCCGTCTACATGCCCATGCTTTAATGGAGTTAAAAATACTAATTCAACATTTTCCTTAAATGATTTTACATTATCTATAACATCTTGAATATTTCCATAGAAGGTATCCACAGTTTTGTCATCTGCTGCTTCACCTAAAGTTCTATTTCTTGAATAATCGTTAGTTCCGCCTAAAATTACTACTATATCTATATTTTTAAGACTTTCTTCTGATATTTCATCATCCATTTCCTTAAGAATCAAGCCACTTTTAGCTCCATTCACATAGTCTTTCAATTTTAATATCTCTGCAGCCTTTTTTTGATAAACTCCTTCAACAGAAACTCCATCACCTAAAAAAAGTATGGTTTTATCTTCAAATTTGAAGTCTTTCTTTGCTCCATCACTTTCAGTATCATTTCCAGCTTCCTCTTGTTGCTCTCCTTCAGACTTAGATGATGTATTATCTTCTGGCTTAGCTGCTGTATTATATGAAATCTCATAATCTAACTTTAAATTTGCTAATCTTTCTTTTTCTTTCTTTCCACTGCTTATCCCTAATGCTAGCACACCTATAAATATAATTGGTAATGCAACACATAATATATTTTGTAATTTATTCTTATTCATATTCATATAAATCCCCTCCCAATAATATACTAGCATAAATTGTAATTTAAATCAAAATTTTGAGACATTTTGACGAATCCATATTAACTCCATGCCATAATAATTACTATTTCCATCCTATATTCTATTTTAAAGAAATGTTGGTAGACTCTTAAAGACATTACAATATCATTAGAACTAAGTTTCTCAATTGATTTTTTCTTACTTATATGCTAATATATGTAAATAGAGGATTGTTTACTTAATGAGATATTTAATAGAATTCTACTATACAAAAGGAGATGTTTATATGGAAGAGAAAGTAAAATCCATCACTAAAAAGAAGAATGTTCTTAAAATAACTTTAGTTGTAATATTTGCTTTAATATTAACTCTTATAATTGCCGGTATGGTCACAGTTACAGTATTAACCAGTAAGATGAATAAAGTTAATCCAACAAAAGAAGAAATGGGAATCACTCCTGAAATTGAAAAAGAGATACAGCAGATTTACAAGGATAAAGATAAAGATAAAGATGAAGATGCTGCTAATTATGATAGTATCATTAACATAGGACTCTTTGGTATTGATGCTGGCAGTGGAGAACTTGGTCGTTCAGACTCTATAATGATTTTAACTATAGACCCTGTCCATAATAAAATGAAGGTTGCCTCCATTATGAGAGATTCATACATAAATATACCTGGCTATGGAATGGATAAAATCAATCATGCCTTTGCCTTTGGAGGATCTACCCTTGCTTTAAACACAATAAACAGTAACTTCAACCTTAATATAGACAAGTTCATTTCTACAAACTTTACAAACCTGCCTCAAATTATAGATAACCTAGGTGGTGTAGATATAAACATAACTGAGGAAGAGCTTCCCCATCTTGAAGACAGCGGAATTACTTCTACCGGCGTTCATACTTTAAACGGTGAACAAGCCCTTGCCTATTCCAGAATCCGTTACAATGCAGGTGATGACTTTCAAAGAACTTCAAGACATAGAACTATTCTTGGTGCTATATATAAGAAGGTAATGACAGTACCTATAACTCAGTATCCAAGTTTGCTTTCTAATTTCTTACCTTTAGTTGAAACTAATATGTCTAATACAGAACTTTTAAGCCTTGGTAACACTGTAAATAAAATTAATGGTGCAGAGCTTATAGAGGATCGTTTTCCTAGAGATGGCTTCTGTGTTGACGCACCTATAGATGGAGTTTATTACCTTGCTTTTGAGCTTGAAGCAACTAAAACACAAATTCAGCGATTTATATATGAAAATTAAATTATGAAATTGTTGAATTGTTGAATTTATTCAATCATTGAACCATGGATTAAACTTTCTATAAGAAACTTTAATTCATGGTTATTTTTATATAATAGTTTATTTAAAATATACAGTAGTTTAAAAAATATTTAATAATATATTTCGACATAAACATACATTTTTTCACCCCAATATGTTATTATAGTTGCATATATTGTAAATAAGGGAGTGTTATATCTTGTTCCAATCAGAAAGAATAAAAAACATGGAATGCTCGCCAATAAGAAAATTGGCAGAATACGAAGCAATTGCGATTAAAAAGGGATTAAAGGTTATTCACCTAAACATAGGTCAACCTGACGTTGCTACTCCAACTTCAATGCTAGAAGCTGTTAAAAAATATGATGGCTCTGTACTAAAATATACGGATTCAAGAGGACTTCCGAACACCCTTGAAACCTTTATAGAATACTATTCATCTATAGGCATAAATTTTGAAGCTAGAGATATGGTTATTACTAATGGTGGAAGTGAAGCACTTTTATTTGCCTTCATTTCTATATGTGATATAGGAGACGAAATTATTGTTCCTGCTCCTTACTACTCAAACTACAACAGTTTTGCAGATATAGCCCATGTGAAGTTTGCCCCAGTTTTAACTACACTGGAGGACAACTACAAATTACCATCTGCAGCTGATATGGAGAAAGCTATTACAGATAAAACTAAAGCAATCTTAATATCAAATCCATGCAACCCAACAGGAGCTGTTTATACTGCTGAAGAACTAATGGATTTATTGAGATTAGCTAAAAAGCATAATCTTTATGTTATTTCTGATGAAGTATACCGCGAGTATGTTTACGATGGATTAAAGCCAATGTCTATCTATGACTTAAACTTCGAAACTGAAAGAGTTATTTTAATAGACAGTTTATCAAAAAGATATAGCGCATGTGGTGCTAGAGTAGGGGTTATTGCTGCTAAAGATAAGGAACTTATGGATAATGTCCTAAAGCTAGGACAATCAAGACTTTGCATCCCTCTTTTAGAGCAAGTAATGGCTGCATCTATCCTTAGCGTACCTGAGCAGTATATTTTAGACACTCAAAAGCTTTACGAAAACAGAAGAAATGCTGTAATTGAAGCTCTTTCTAAAGTTGAGGGAGTACAATGCTCTAATCCTAAAGGTGCTTTCTACATCATGGTTCGTTTACCAGTAAAAGATAGCGACCACTTCTCTAAATGGATATTATCTGACTTCGAATGTGAAGGTGAAACTGTAATGGTTGCCCCAGCAGCAAAATTCTATGGCATCGATGGCCAAGGATTGAATGAAGTTAGACTTTCTTACTGCTTAGATGAAGCCGTACTAGTTAAAGCTGTAAACATATTAGAAAAAGCCCTTGAGAAGTATAAAACTTTATTTGATTAATTTAGGAATGTAAAATGGATTAAGAAATTCAACTGTGAAAGCATTATAAATAATCATAAAAACAAACTGTGGTAAGTTGTCTTAATGACTCTACCACAGTTTTTATTTTTTATTTTTATATTTCTAAACTTATATAATATATAATGAAGTATTTTTGAACTATCAAAATAACTCCTATCTAGCTCCATCACCTGTAAATATAACCTTAATAGTTCTAATAATAATCTTAATATCAAGACTATACCCTCTATTTCTTATATAATACAAGTCTAATTGAAGCTTTTCTTCCGGTGTCAAATTATATCCACCATTGACTTGAGCCCACCCTGTGACTCCCGGTTTTACTTTTAGTCTATCTCTATAGTTGAATATTTTTTTTTCAAATTCTATATAAAAGAATTCTAACTCTGGCCTAGGTCCAATTATACTCATATCGCCCTTTATAACATTAAATAGTTGAGGAAGCTCATCAATTCTTATTTTTCTAATCAACTTACCAAACCAAGTTATTCTTGAATCATTAAAACTCGTCCATTTGACTCCAGATTTCTCTATATTATAAATCATAGTTCTAACCTTATATAACTTAAACTCTTTATTACTCAATCCTACTCTTTTGTGTGAAAATAATGGATTCTTGAAATCTTGAAAATACACAATAATAAAGGATACTAATAAAATAGGACTTGTGAATATCAACAATACAATGCTAAATACAATATCAAAAATCCTCTTAATTCTATTATATTTAGCTAAATCTATATTTCTATTTATATAAATGTCTTCAATGTCTTCATTGAAACACTTTTCTTTTTTTTTAAGCTTTGACAATTGAATTCCCCCCCCAAATGCACAACGCTATCTTTGGAGATTATTTTTATAATTCCTACTCACCGTAGTAGTAGTTGCTTTTCTCACCTTCTATTTCATTTAGTACAATACCTATAATATTTGCATTAACCCTACGGAGCATATTTATAGCGTTATGTACTGAACTTTTTTTAGTTGATTCAGCCTTCACTACCAATATGGTTCCATCAGCCCTTGTTGATAATATTTGAGCGTCTGTGACTAACTCTACCGGTGGAGTATCTATAATTACATAATCATATGCCTTTCGCAATGCATTAATTAATTGAAACATATACTTCGAACTAAGAATTTCTGTTGGATTAGGTGGTATTTTTCCCGAAGTTAATATGGTCAAATTTTCACTATATCTCTGACCAACAATAACCTCATCTTTCTTATTAATTACTAACTCTGTCACTCCTGTTTCATTTGATATATTAAATCTTTTATTCAGGGTTGGTCTCCTCAAATCACAATCTATCAATATGATCTTTTTCTCCTCCTGAGCTAAGGCCAATGCTATATTTCCAGCTATCGTACTCTTTCCATCTTTTGGGTTTGCACTAGTTATTACTATTACCTTATGATTACCATCAAAATATGAATACTGCAAATTCGTTCTCAATGTCCTATAGGATTCAGCAATCGCAGATACAGGATATTCTTCCATTATATTCATATTTCCCCTCCTATAACTTAATATTTTCCCTGTTATCATTAGCTTTTTCTTTACTAAATTTAGCCTTAGGAATTTCTCCTATTACAGGTATTCCACATTCTTTCTCAATTTGATCTCTAGTTTTATAGGTATTATTCATGATTTCCATAATATAACATACTGCTATTGCCATAATTATACCAAGGAGAATTCCTAAAACTACAGTTAACTTTTTATTTGGAACAACTGGCTGGTGTGGAAGTACACCTACATCCAATACCTGTAAATTAGCATTAGGAATTAGACCTGCAGCCTTTTCTATAAATATTCCACTTAAAGAGTTTATAAAATTAAGAGAATCCTCCGGACTCTCACTTCTAAACCTAATTTCAATAACTTGTGTTCCTTCAATTGTAATTATATCTATATCTTTGCTTACATCCTCTAAAGACTTATTTATCCCTGATGAATCTATAGCACTTTTTATTACATCCCTAGTTTTTATTATCTCCGAATAGGTCTTTAAAAGCTGTTGATACATTTCAATATCACTTCTATTATAGCCCTCACTTAACTCTACATTTTTACCAACAAACACCGTAGTACTTGTCTCATATTGAGGCTCTACAAAAAATAAAGTTAGCATGGTGGCAGAAATTACAACAGTAACGATAGATGTCACAAATATCTTCCATCTTTTTTTCAGGATATATATAATTTCTACAATGTTAACCTTATTATATTTATTATTTTCACTATTGCTCTTTTCACTATTGCTCTTTGTATTTC
>DALZNT010000069.1:0-20287 GCA_032005505.1 Clostridium sp.
TTCAAGTATTTTTAACCACCCATAGTGAGATAGATAAGTCTATTATTAAGAAACCTAGAAAAGATAATCAAGAAGAAAATAAAAATACTAAGGACGATAAAACTGCTGTTCCTGAAGGTTCTGGCAATAAAGATGGAGACTCTAAAAATTTAAACAATAAAAATGAGGAATCTGGAAATACATCTGAAGGTTCCGGTAACAGTGCCGAAGCTCCAAGTAAAATTGATACTTCAAGTCTTAGCAATGAAAAAATAGCCTGGTGGTTTAAGCCAAATAAAACCCACGCTACACCAGAAATTAATTTAAAGCTAACATTTGCTCTACCTGACTATAATGCTCACTATGTTGGAGATACGTCACGTCAAGTTCTTTATCTAACCTTTGATGAAGGATACGAAAATGGATATACTCCAAAAATATTGGATATATTAAAAGAAAATGACGTAAAAGCTATCTTCTTTGTAACATCGCCTTACCTTAAAGATAATCCAGACATAATTAAAAGAATGGTAGACGAAGGTCATATAGTTGGAAATCACACTAACCATCATCCTTCTATGCCAACTGTCTGTGGCAGTGATGAAAAATTTCTCGGTGAATTTACTGACGTAGAAAATAAATTCAAAGAAATAACTGGCCAAGATATTCCAAAATATTTTAGACCACCAATGGGTGAATATTCTCAAAAATCTTTAGCTATGACAAAAAATCTAGGCTATAAAACTGTATTTTGGAGTTTTGCATATATGGATTGGGATATTAATAAACAACCTGACCCAGTAAAAGCTAAAGAAACTATTTTAAATGGACTTCACAATGGCTCTATAATGTTAATTCATGCAGTTTCTAAAACCAATACAGAAATTCTTGATTCAGTCCTTAAAGAAGCTAAATCTCAAGGCTATGAATTTGAATTATTACCTTAAGTGAGAATCTAAATCTGTACCCAAAGGGCACACGTGATTTTAAAGTGTACCCTTTGTCAAGGACATTTTATAAAAATCCATATTAAAATGAAAGATGATTTCTGTATTGAACAGGAGTCATCTTTTTTAAGTTCCACTGACATCTATGGTTATTATAGTATCCAAAGCATGAGACTCCAGCAGCTCTACATAAATAACTTAACATGTTTCTCAAATTATATTTTTCAATAATAGAATTTATAAGTATAAAATTTTCTTTAAATCCAACTTACATTAATCGCCTAATTAACTATTGTTTTGACACCATTTATTGTGATATAATTAACATCAAGTAAACTCTTCCAAAATGTCACATTATTTATTAATTTTATTATAATTAGATATAATTAGTAATTATAGTATAGCTGATTGGGGTTGCTTAGTTATAGAATATTGACATCAAAATACTGCAAGAAAGGAGTTTTTTTAATTGGAGAAAAAACTAAAAAAAGAATTAACAAAAATATATATACTGTTGGGTATCGGAAGTCTATTGGCCTTATACTTTATAATTAACTATGACGTTCATTTATCTGACTGGTATGGAGTAGTAATATTTTTATTATATCCACTAGGCGTAGTTTATGGCTGGAGAACAATGCTTAGAATATTTAGTGGAGGAATGAATAGTCATAAGACAGGTGATCCTTATTATGATGATAATGTAAGATTATCAGTAAATTATATGTCATTTCAATTTGCATTTTCTGCAACTGCTGCTATAACTGTTGGATGGATAGTAGGATTATTTGTCGTGACTAAAAAAATTATTTATTTAAAAAGTCAAATTAATTAGTCTCAGAAATTTCAGAAGGACTAAAAAATAAAGAATAGATAGATTTGTGTAAACAAAATGGAACCTATAGTGTA
Organism: Clostridium sp.; assembly: GCA_032005505.1. Taxonomy (GTDB): domain Bacteria; phylum Bacillota; class Clostridia; order Clostridiales; family Clostridiaceae; genus Clostridium_J. The sequence goes on from DALZNT010000069.1 coordinate 1,836, forward strand.
GACACTGGAAAAAGAGTCTATTACTATAGGCTCTTTTTCTTTGTCTTTATTTATGGTACGGTTCTCCATTTTGGTAGCAAGTGCGGTTTTTTTGCCAGTAAAAAAGATAGAATATTTGCATATCTATCCTTTTATAACTGACATATGTTTATAATATTGCTTACATTTATAATAAAATAAGTTATTAACTCTGATTTTTGTCTAATTGTGAATTAAGGTATTATGATTACAACAAAGACCGCAACTACAACGTGTATCACCAAATTTTAAGTCGTAAACTTCTGAAAGCTCTACATTTACTTTAATAACCTTTCCCGAAAAATCTGATTGTTCCTTTGGTACTTCTAAAAGATCATCTGCCTTAGCTTGTGTATTTATAACTGCACCAATTGGAACATATCTATTTGCAGCTATCCTAATTCCTCCTGTTACAATTGCTCCAGTATCAATATAGCAATTGTCCTCTACTATAGCGTTAAATACAATTGAATTAAACCCAACAAATGTATTGTCTCCTACAATAGCTGGTCCATGAATTAATGCTCCATGAGCTATACTTACTTTATTCCCAATATATATTGAATATCCTATACCATTTACAGAGTATTTAGCATCTCTTAGTCCATGAAATATTACTCCATCTTGTATATTAGAATCATAACCTATATAAAATGGTGTTCCCTCATCTGCTCTTAGCACTACATTAGCACCTACAAATACATTGTTTTCTATTATTACATCACCTATCACACTTGAAAATGGTCCTATAAATGCACTTTCACTTATTTGAGGATATTTACTTACAGGATTAAATGAAGTAATTGGATTTTCTCCAATAAAGTAAGCATATAAATTAGCTGGCCCTATTGGCTTATAATCTTTTTTTATACTATTATACATTATAATTTTCTCCTTGAATTAATATTATATTATATTATACTATACTTAATATTAACTTGTTAATTATTTTATAAATATAAAATCCACTATAACACTCTATTTTAGGAATTTTTGATTTGTTGCAAAATATTTGGTATAATTACAAAAATAGGTATAATTAGTTGAACTATAAATAAAGGGAGAGTAATTATGAAAGGTAGATTTTTAAACGTAAGTATATTCGTATTAAGTCTTATTTGCTTACTTATATCACTTAAATTGTTCTGGAATATGGGGATTTATGTTGATGAATTCAATACTTCACCTGATGTAGTGTTAGGTGGAAATCTATGGCTTGCAATGGATTGGGCAAGATTAGGTTTTACAGCACTAATATGCGTATTATCTGGTATAAACTTATTAAAAAAAACTGATAAATAATGAAAATAAGTAGTAAGGGGCTTTCGCAAAATGCATAAATGCCCTACAAAAATGAATAATAGCTTTAGCTATATGAAAAAGACCTATAAAACTAGTGTGAAATTTCTAGTTTTATAGGTCTTTTATTTATTGGGACTTATAAATATTAATTATGCGACAGCCCCTTATATTTTACAAACTTCATTGTATATAATAGTTAATACTAATATGTTTACATTCGCTTATCGAAATATCTTAATGCAAACAATTCTATCGCATTGCGCAAACCGATGAATAATACGCCATAAATTAAAACGCGATTCAAGGTAAGGGTTATTTGAATATCAGAAAATAGCGATACCGCTTCTCCGACAGCTAAAAATACTATCAAGATATAGTTTAAATAATTCGCCGCATTATTCGCTTTGATCTGGATTAATTGCCAACGTTCATCTTTTTTATAATCAATTTCCTTTTTAGCCTTCCATAGATAAAGAAAAAGAGTAATGCCAGTACCAACAATAAGGAAAAATAAAATAATAGTTTGTTCATTCATCGTTTTCACCCTCCTTGTGTTCAAAAACTTCATTGATTGAAACATTAAAAACTTCTGCAATTTTGAAAGCTAATTCCAATGAGGGAGTATATTTATACTTCTCAATTGATATAACCGCTTGGCGGGAAATACCTACCTTTTCAGCTAAATCAGCTTGTGTCCAATCACGCTCTGCTCTCAAAACCTTAATTCGATTCTGTATCAAGGTATTACCTCCTTAACAAAATGTAATCTGTTCTTTACATTTACATTGTAATCTACTGATTACATTTTATCAATAGCGGAATACTTTTTTTATACATATAATTACATCTCACTTTAACTATTTGGTAAATAATATAAATAAAAGTTCCTCAATCACATTAAAAATTACGGTTGAGGAACTTTATATTCTACACACTATCTCTTATTTAATTATACAATTTTAGTAAAAGCCTCATTTACTTGTGATAAGGTTCACTGTATCAGTTGCAAGTGAGGTTTTTACGCAGGGACCACAGTGATCTCCTAATCAGTCTACAATCGCATACTCTGTATCTATTAACTGATGAAATGTATCATCTCTTGCTTCAATAATTGCCATTATTTCATCCTCCTTATTCTATAGTTTTTTTAGGGCATTTTGAATTGGAACATCTTTTGCACTATCTAAATAAACAACTTCCAAAAGATAAGGCATATGTACATGATTCATTGCCTCATCAAAATCCATCTTGGCACTTCTTGCTGAGTCTTCAATTACCTTAGCCGATTCTTTAGGTCCGTACTCAATACCTGCACTTTTTCAACAGCTGACAACCGTTTTAGGACACTGGATCTAAACCAAAAATCGAGCAGTTTGACTAATAGTCACTGCTGCTCGATTCTATAAATAAAAAACATAAAAAACCACCACCAATTAATTAGTCGTGGTTTTCAATAATTTTCACGTAAATATTTATATCTAGTGAAGCCTGGCTGTAGAAAGCGAGTTAAGCTTATCTAGTGGGAAGTAATAATCGATGTATTGCCTCAATACAAGGCCAGTTGCTGCGCTGCCGGGTATTACCTCCTGGCAAAGCACTTCTGAGCGTATTAAGCTTTCCGGCTCATTTATTCCAAATAGTAACCGCATGGAGGTAGAACTGCTGAATCTGGGATTTATTTCGAAAATTACTGGCTTGCAATCTTTAAGGCGCAATTGAATATTTATAGCCCCATAGGCTCCCAGTGTACTTGCAACCATGGTACAATAATCTGCAATGTGGTGATAATCATCAGAAACTGCAGCAATAGAAACTCCTTCCAGTAAATACCGCCTTAAAGCGATTTTGGAAATGACCTTTCCCTTTTGATTTATGCAAATTCCTACGGTAAACTCTTGATCCTCATCTGTAAGGTATTCCTGTATAATTAGGCTTTTCTTATCCTTTATATTTTCAAGCAGTTGCTGCTTATCCTTAACTAGAACAACACCTACTGAGCCACGTCCAAAACGCGGCTTGACTATCAAGGGAAACCCAGTAATTTCAATAAATGAGGAGAGCATACCAGCGTCTTCAGGATACCTGATACTTGCAGGAATTTTAAAACCGGAGCGTGATAAATGGCACATGGTGAGCCACTTATCGGTGCAAAGCTCTATCACTGCAGGAGAATTTACAAACACCTTTGCTCCTGTAGATCTTTCAAGGGATTCTCTATTTCTTGAATAAAAGGGAAGCTCCGCTGTAGAGCCGATAAATATTGCTTTAATCTGATGATTTATACAAAGGTTTTTAATAAACATATAATAGCTTTCTTCATCTGCTACCTGTGGAGCGATAAAGCTTTTGTGAGCATAAAATAAACCTAGGGAATATGGGTTAGTGTCAATTGCTATTGTTTCGACAGGAAGCACCGATTCTTTCAGTGACCTGATAATACCTAGTCCGTATACGGAACCTGCACCTGTAACCAATACACTGAGAGTACCATTGATTTCATTCATATTTTTGCAAACTGCTGACAATGTAATCAACCTCCTGTTCTGTTAATCCTGGGTGAACAGGTATTGAAATTACCCTTTCGGCAGCTATTCGGGCATTTGTGAAAGATCCCAGGATTTTTCCCTGCTGATACAGGGGCTGGTCAGGGATAGCTGTGGGATAATGGATACCATAGCCAATACCCTGTGTTTCCAGAAATTCTATGAAATCGCTGCGATTGTTGACCCCAAGGGTAAATTGGTGATATACATGCTCAAAACCCGGTAAGCATACGGGCTTAATAAAAGCGGGGTTGGTTATCTCCCTTAAATATCGCTCTGCAATAGCCTTGCGCCTTTCATTGAAGCCAGTGAGTTTGCGCAGCTGTTCTATGCCGATTGCTGCATGGATATTGGTCATCCTGTAATTGTAGCCAAGTACATCATGCCGGTATTTGGCTATCTGGCCATGGTTTATCAAACTCCTGGCCTTATCAACCAGCTCTTTGTCACTGGTCACAAGCATGCCGCCTTCTCCGCAGGTCATGTTTTTTGTAAGATAAAAGCTAAAAATCCCACAGTGCCCAAAGGTTCCGACTTTCTTGCCATTGATGGATGCACCGTGAGCTTGTGCACAATCCTCTATCACTGGCAGATTGTATTGATTGGCTATTGCCATTATCTCTGCCATATGCGCGGGATAGCCGTAAAGATGAACTATTAGGATTGCTTTTGCATCAGGATGTTTTTTCATGGTTTCTTGCAGCTCTTTAGGCGAAATATTGTAATCCTGCAGATTAATGTCACAAAACACAGGAACAGCTTGCGCATAAAGTATGGCATTTGAAGTTGCAATAAATGAGAAAGGTGTGGTTATAACTTTGTCCCCCGGTTTAATACCCAAAGACAGCAGTGCCACATGAAGGGCCGAGGTGCCTGAAGAGGTGGCGATGCTGTGCTTACTGCCCAGGAATAGGGCAAAGTCCCGTTCAAACATTTCCACATATTCTCCCTGGGCTAGCTTTCCGCTGGAAAGAACTTCACTCACAAGTATTTTTTCCTCTATACCAAGCAAAGGTTTAGCTAAAGCGATCATCACTACACTCCTCATAAATTTTTTTGCACAGCTCTAGATTTAACCGGTGACCGGATCTGAAGCCTATCACATGTCCCTGTACCTTTTTCCCAAGTAGGCCAAGGTCTCCGAGAAGGTCAAGCACTTTATGCCGGGCAGGTTCATTGGGCCATTTCCACGACCTGTACTCAGCCCCAGATTTGACTACCAATACATTTGAGCTGACTTTCCCAGTTAGGTTTACAACATCTTCAATCTCTGACTCAATTATATAAGAACGGGCATCTGCCAGCTCTTTAGCAAAGGTTTCAGGAGTTATGTCCATTTCAGCTACTTGAGATAATTGCGGCAGATTGGGATAGTCAACCACATAGGTTAGTTTAAATCCATCGTAGGGAAGAGCTATCAGGAACTTTTCATATTCCATATCCCCTAAGCTTTCACGTTGATATACAATAATGGGCTTAAGTATTTTTATCATTTCCTTCTTGGCATTTTGTTCCACTATCCCAGCTCCCGTGAGCGCTTCTTTGAACTTTTTACTGCTGTAATCTTCTGTTACGGGCAGGCTGGCCTGTTCCAGCTCAATAAATACGTTGTCCAAACCTAATCCTGATAAGGCTGCCAAGGCATGCTCCGTGTGTTCGATGCGAACATCTCCATCAACAAGAGAAGTCCATCTGTATTCAACCATTGCTTTTTCAAATGAGCATTTTACTTTAGGACAGCCTGGCAGGTCATTACGGGTAAATATTATACCAGTACTCGGCGGGGCTGGATAAAAAGTTACCTTTGCATCAGTTTCGCCAGCAATGCTAGTACCCATTAAAGAAACCCTTTGTTTAATAGTTGTCTGATTATCCATTTCAACTTCAATTCCTTTCAACTAAACTGCAGAAATCAAGAATTTGTCTGGCGCGTTCCTTATAAGTATGTTTTAAATAAACTTCCAGCTGACCATTGCGCGCTATTTCTTGCCGTGCTGCGGTATTTTTAAGAAAATAATTTACCAGGTGAACTGTATCTTCTGGGGAAGAGGCACATGACAGGTGAACATTATTTATAAACAGCTTGGTGACAGATTGTGTTGGTACCGTAAGCAAAAAACCGCCCGAACCCAGTACTTCAAAAGTCCGAGATGTTAACATGTCATGGTGATTTTGCAAACCTAATATAATTCTGGCTGAATTATATACTTTATTTGTTTCCTCATAAGGTAGTTCACCTTTAAGCATATGCGTTGGGATCTTAAAACCCATTAGTTCCTCATTAAAACGGTCCCATCGCTTACCCCAAATAGCAATGTTATATCCCCTTTCCACCAAAGGCTTAAGTAATATCTGAACGCTATCCTTCCGATATGACTTCCACTCTCTTCCTCCATTTCCAATTAAAACTACATCATAATCGTATTTACTGCTTGGAGGTTCATTCTTATTGAATTCCGGATTGCAGCCAAAATCCAGATGCCCGGCGGGAAGCCCAAGCTCCCTGTATTTATTTACACTACCAGGATGTATGGTCATAATTGCATTAGGTTTAAAGGTTTCAATACACCTGAAGGAACACTTTTCGGTCCATCTTGGATCTTCAGTTGCCCAATAGACATGTTTCACCTTATATTTAGAAGCTCTTTTCACCAAAGCATCTATATGCTCACGGCTATACCTGCGGTAAGCCCATCCCGTTGTTATCATAATCTCAGGCCTAAAGTTGTCAATTGCGTCTATTATAGATCTTCTACTTAAATCCCTCAGGATAAAAACAGGGCAATTCAATTCTCTAAAGCCCTGGGGCAGCCCAAGAGTATATTTAGAACTATGTGCAAAAAACAGTATTCTTTTCATACTTACACCTCTTTCAGCAAAAGCTTGCGTGTGCCTTTTGTCCCACAATTAAATAACATATCAACTATAGACAAATTGGGTATAAAATTGCCCCAAAGCTGCGGATATGCTATAGGCTCATAATCCAAATACTCCAATTTAATACCTTGTTTTTCAAAAATCTCTGGTTGATTATATGCCCTTCCTCCAATACCGGACAGGTAACTGTCAGCAGAAAAGTGGCGGCAGATTGCAGCTATCAGTTCATTTTTTCGAAGCTCAGAAAATTGATGTAAATCTGATAAAAACACAAGCTTTGTTTTAAGTCCCAGCAGGTCATGTGCCAGCTTGATGAAAGCTATGTTGGTATCTATAAGATATCCGGTATCTTGCAATACCTGCTCCATCATGGGGAAAACTTCTTTGAAATGAGGTGCCTTTGCGTAGTTTACTTTCAGTGCCATAAGATGATGCCTTTTCCAACCCGGTATCACAGTAACTTCATTAAACCTCTGCAAGCCCATGCCTTTGCGTTTCACCGGCACAGTTAGTATCTGAGTCCCTTGGGACGTTTTGATAAGATTCCTATTATCCAATGAACTGCCTGTTTGAAACTGAGCAGTATCTAAAATAAAAAAAATATCACACTGTGCCATCTTAACAAAATATCCCGGCCAGGGAATATAATTCGGTTGATGACCTGCTAATTTCATTGCCTCACTCCTTTAAATTATTTGCTATTGTTTACTTCATACAAATAGCATTCCCGCAATACCCCATGCCCTCCATAGCCTTCTTTGAAACGGAACAGCCCTGTATTGACTCTACTTCCTTTTACCTCAGTGGAAATACCCCAATCTAAATATGAAAAGCCGTTTTTTAGTCCCCATTCCATCATATGACCAAAAATAAGGTTTAAGGGCCGCTTATGCTGGAAACCATCGTGGTGGGCAATATAAAAGCAGTTTATAACTCTATCGTTCAGTAAAAATGCCAAAACACCCGCTGCAGGAGTTACTCCTTCATATGCTGCAAAGAGTTTTATCCTGTCTGGATAAAGGGTTTTTAGATGTTTGATTTCATCTAATGTATGTGCAGGCTTTGCATTATGATTATGTTTAAGTTTATTTTCCAAAATAGGCCAAAAATCATTTATATCGGCATCCTCCACCACTGATAACCCACTTTTCAACGCCTTCTGATAGTTTCGAAAAGCTGTGTCACTCATTACCCGCTTTACAAAAGATTCCTCACTTTTTTTTAGCTCAAGCACTGTTGCCAACTCTGTATACTCAAGCCTAAACCCAGAAAACCTTAAAGCAAAGTCAAGTTGGTCCGAAAGCTCCTTATGGTAAACCTTCGGAATAGGTTTTAGCCGTATATAGTCAAAACCAGCCATGGCACAATATTCAATAAGGGCACTTACTAACTCCAGGCATTTTTTAGTGCTTAGACTGGACTTTATTATGAGCCCTCCATGGGAAGCGCCGGGGTGGGAAATCAGGATGCGTTTATCCTCTTGTTGTACTACAGCAGCAGGAAGAATAGCAATGATTCTCTTATCCTCCATAAATATCAGGGAATGATCTGAAAACCTGCCTGAAGGATGATAACCAAGGAATTTTCTCTCCTGCATAAAAGTGCCGTTAACTGAGGAACTCACAAATCCCTCCCATTCATTCTCAAGTTCTTTTGAATAGCTCTTTACAAACAATATAATTTCACCACACTTTCCTGATTATAGTGCTTACCATCTCCATCAAAAGATGTTGATTTTTTCTCCGCCTTTTGCGAGAGATTCTGAAATGCAATCAGTTATTTTTGCCACAAATTCTATATTTTCTCTGCCGCTAATAGGTTCCTTGTTTTCTCTAATGCATTCCATAAAATGAAGACACTCCTGTGTCAGAGGTTCCGAATTGTCTTCCACTGCCAAAAAATGCTCCTGCTCTCCGTTATGGAAGATTTGGATTTTTCTATCGGCAGTCTGTGCATCGTCAAATACCAATTTTGTTTTCGATGCAACCAGTGTCATTTTCCTGGTTTTTTTCGTATGAATGAAGCTAGCAAATATAGAAGCTATTTTACCATTGGGGAAACCCATCAGTATATTGATAACATTGTTATAAGGACTTTGAATATATCTTTCACCATGGGCAATTACCCAGATAGGGTCCATCCCTATGAGGTGGCGGGAAAGATAAATATCATGAACTGCCAGATCATGAAGAACATCTACTTTGGGAGCCTGAGAGGTGGAACTGGTTCTGGACATGTTGAAGTAACATAGATCATCAATAATATGTTTTTCTTCCAGAAGCCCCTTTATCTTTTTCACAGCAGGATGGTAAATCAATGTATGGCCGGCCATCAATACGGTATTTTGAGCAGCAGCCAATTCAATTAGATCATCACTGTGTTTCCTGTTAATTGTCACGGGCTTTTCTACGAGAACAGCTTTGCCTTTGCTTATTGCTTCCTTCGCCAGTATGTAATGACTTTCAGGTGTTGTGGCTATAATAACCCCCTGTACCTCACTGTCATTCAATATATCTGCTTTATTTTCAGTGAACCTGGTCTGAGGGTAAACAGCAGCTGCCTGATTTAGCTTTTCATAGTCTAGGTCGCAGGCCCACTTCAATTCACAGCCCTCTATTGCAGTTACAGTTTTCAGATAATTTTTTCCCCATTTTCCACAGCCTATCAAAGCAAGCTTCATCATTGCAATCACCTCTCATTACATACTAATTATATGCCGGAGCATCATATATTAGCATATTCACACTTATAGAAAAGGTTACTTACATTGAGGAGCCTCATCTGGTAAAGCGAAAAAAAATAAAAGGGGCTAGTAACTGAACGCAGAAGGTTCAAGAGCAAGCATTACACTTCCAGGCTTAAGAGACAACATCACCGAAGCAGAGGTTTCAGCAGCTATGGATGTGGTTATAGCATCCGGCGGAGATTTAAAATCTAAGCATGCAGCTCAGATTACTGAGAGGAATGTTACTGATTTTGCGGTGAGATAATAAAATTAGGGGCTATGTTGTAAGATGATTTTGAGTTCATCTTTCAGCATAGCCCCTTTGTTTTGCTTTTGGACTGTTTTCTTATTAGTTGTGATACTGTTCACTATAACATATTCTAAAACTAATAGACTATCATTTACTTATTCATAAATCTTCATTAAAAATTGCTCACTACTAAGATATTTAGGTAACCTAACAACAAATGTAGTTCCCTCCCCTACACAACTTTCCATATCAATTCCTCCTTTACATATCTCTATTATTCTCTTTACAATTGCTAAGCCTAAACCATTCCCAATCTTAGAATGGGATGTTTCTCCTTGATAAAATTTTTCAAATACTCTTTTTTTACTTTCTTCAGATATTCCTATACCAGTATCCGAAATTTTTACCACTACATCCTCTTCCAAGTTTTTTAATTCTACAGAAATTTTTCCCCCATCCTCAGAAAATTTAATTGCATTCTCTATTAGATTTATCCATATTTGCTCTATTAAATTTTCATCACCTTTAAAAATTACATTTTCTAAATTTATGTCTAACTCTAAATTCTTTTTCTCCCATTTATCTTCTAATAATAATATAATTCTTCTAATTTGCTCATCTAAAGAGAATTCTATTGTTTTATTTGGAATACTTTGATTATCTAATCTAGATATTCTTAACATATTAGAGCATAAATTACTTAATCGCTCCGTTTCTTCAATAATTATATCTATATATGCATCTCTTTTCTCTTCTGGTAAATCTTTATTCTTTATCATTTCTACAAATCCTTGAATAGATGAGATTGGAGTCTTAAATTCATGGGATACATTACTTATAAAATCCTTACGTAGATACTCCATATTTTTCAACTCAACTATCATTAGATTGAAATTTTTAGCTAATGTTCCTATTTCATCTTCACTTTCATAATCTATAGATATATCAAAATTTCCCTTTGATACTTCCTTAGTAATATAACTTATATATTTTATAGGTTTTGATATAGTCTTTGTTGCAAAAAACACTAATATAGATCCAATGATCACACATATATTTAAAGTAACCATAATTAATATTGACTTTTGATGTATTTGATAAATTTCTTCATATGTATAACTTGTGATAATAGCTGATATAATAGACTGCATAAAATCACTTTGAAATAGATGCATTAATCCAAATGATGCAATACAAGCTAAACAAAGAATTCCAATAAAAGTCAACGTAAATTTAGCTCTTATAGATCTTTTTAACTTATTTATCATACATACCTCTCCACTTTATATCCTAATCCTCTAATAGTTACTATTTTAAATTCTTCTCTCTCACTAAATTTTTTACGAAGCTTTTTAATATGCGAATCTACAGTTCTTTCATCTACTTCTGTGTCTATTCCCCAAATATCATCTAATAATTGTTGACGAGTAAATATCTTTTTGGGATAACTTAATAGCTTATATAATAAGTAGAATTCTTTTTTAGGAAGTTCATAAACCTCTTCACCTGTATCTACTGTTAATGTCTCATAATTTAATATTATATCTCCAACTTGCAATATATTTTCATTTCTTATTTGAGCACGTCGTAATAAAGCTGAAACTCTTAATATCATTTCATTTATATTAATTGGTTTTACCATATAATCATCTGTCCCTAATCTAAACCCCATCGCTTTATCTTCAAAGCTTTCCTTTGCCGTTACCATTAATGCAGGCATATTATATCCTGATTTTCTTAATACATCTATTAACTGATAGCCATCCATGATTGGCATCATAATATCAGTTATCAATAACTCTATCTTATTATTTTCTAATACTCCAAGTGCCTTTTCTCCATTTTCAGATTGAAAAATCTTATATCCTTCCATTTCTAATCTATCAGACATTAACATTCTTAGATTTTTATTATCTTCTACTACTAGTATTGATACCATTTGACTACTCCTCTTCTATTTTTGTATCTTTAGTTAATAATTGATAATTCATTTTTATCCCTATCTTTTTCATAACTACATTTTTTTATAATTATATACTATTTAAACTTTCTTTTCATTAATTCTATTTTGCTTACCCTAGTATCCCTTTAAATTCATAGGTAATAATAAAAATGGTTGCTACACAATTAACTATAGTTGTGCAACAACCTCATTTTCACTTATTCATAATAGTTTTTTATCTTTACTGAATATTACTTTATGTAAATCTTCCATTAAGATATGTTTGATATGTATTATTATTTACACACCTGAATTTTACCATTCTCTATTCTATAAATAATATCTACCAAATCTAATATTCTTTCATCATGAGTTACCATGATTGCAGCCCTATTTTGCTTCTTAACCTCTTTTCTAATCATCTCTACTACTTGTCTACCTCGAGGTCCATCTAAACTTGCTGTTGGCTCGTCTGCTAAAATAACATCTGGTTGATTCATAAAGGCTCTTGCAATTGCAACACGTTGTTTTTCCCCACCTGATAATTTATTAGGATATTTAGTTTTACTATCTAATAATCCTAAATCTTCTAATAGCTCATCTGCATATGCTTCAAATTCCTTTTTGTTTTTCTTATTAGAAATTTTAGCTATTAGATTTAACTGATCTCCTACATTCAAATAAGGGATTAACTGATGAGATTGAAAAATAAATCCAATCTTTTCTCTTCTCACAGTATTCCAGTTTTTCTTATTGTTATCAAGTAGTGTATCTCCAATGATTACTTCACCCTTTGTATTTGAAAGTAATGCACCTGCAATAGATAACATTGTACTTTTACCAGAACCAGATGGCCCTACAATGGCTACAAATTCTCCTGGTTTTACTTTTAATGATATATTATCTAAGACAGTATTTTCATTTTCTCCATCTTGATATACTTTTGAAACATTATTTAATTGTAATGCATATTTTGTCATTATTCATGTCCTCCAATTGTCATTAACGGATCTACCTTTGCAACCTTTCTTAAAGAAACCAAACTAACTAATATAGAAATTATTAAAAATACTATTGAAATTATCACAGCTGATTCTACTTGCAGCAAAAATGGCATACTACTTGGTAAGAAACTTGATATAGCAAAGGTTAAAATATTACCAACAATCATACTTCCACCTGCTAATATAAGTACTTGGCTAATAATCATTGCAGCTAGTGTTTTCATCTCTATTCCTAGTGCCTTCATCACACCAAATTCCGTTAATTTCTGAGTTGTAATAATATAGAAGAATACTCCTAAAATAACTGCAGAAACTATTACAAGTACCCATAAAATCATATTAATAGACATCTGTTCCTGAGCATGTCCTGGTATATTTTTTATAATGTTATCTTTTGATAGAATTTCTGTATTGGCTATCTCAATATTATCTATATCCTCTCCCTTAATAGCAATGGCATTATATACTGTTTCATAATTTTCATTAATTTTTATTCTTATATCTTCAAATGTATTTAAGGATATAATACCTACTGCAGAATGTCCATACATTTCATCTTTCACAAATCCTGAAACTTTCATTTCAATGCCAGAAGTTGAATCTACTATAGTATCTCCTATAGAGATTTCTTCCTCTAAGAAAGATTCATTTAATAGAATTGTATTTTCCTCATCTGATATTTCACTTCCATCTATTATTGATGGCATCATGAAACTATCTTTATCTACTGCTAGATATGTAACATCTATCTTTTCTGGAGAATCTTTCTTGTACATATTCATTCTCATTAAATTAATTGGTGTTACCTCGCTACTTGTCATATCATTAACTTCTTGAAATTGCTTTTCTGTTAATACTGATCTAGTAATAATTGAATCAGCATCATCACTTACTATATAATGATTTGCTTGTGCATTTTTAATAGATGCACTAGTGGCCAAAGATAATCCATTTGCTAGTCCTGATAAAAATAAAACCATAAAGGTTAATAATATCAGCATAGATACCACCAAGAAATATCTTGACTTGTTGTACTTTAAATCTTTCATTGCTAAAAACATGTTTTTTTCTCCTTACCTATGTGTTTTCTTTTGTTCCTTCTAAATATACATAAGTTATGTGACCTCAATATGACCAACTAAAAAAAATGTTCTTTTATTCAGTAATTACTACAATCATTAAAACATTCTATAAATCCATACTCTATAAATACTCTTCTAATTATTGAGTAATGTTCATATATTATCCCTAAAAATTCTATTAATATATAACTAAATATTTATATATAGTCTATATGTCTAGTACTTTTTCTACATACAGTGATATAAATTTCTTTATAAGTTCCTTATCTTCTTACTCTAATTTTTTTATGTTCTTCAAATATCTTCTTTAAATAAGAAGATATTATTAACCGAGTATCTGAATAACTGAATTTAGCTTCTTCAACTAAAATCACTTAACGATTTATATAATAAAACTGTGTTTTATATTTAGCTACACCAAATGATTCCAGGTAATTATAACTTAAGCCAATGATACCTCTAATATCATTGGCTTATTTTTAAACTTTTAAATCCTTCTAAGACTTTTGATTCTCCACACATACGGTTCACCTCTCCGTAAATAAAAAGGCATAGATTTTCTCATATACAATATAATTAATGTTATTTCAAATTCAAGTTTTGATTAATTTTTTATAAAACTATGTTAAATAATATTCTTTGTATAAATTAACTCCTAATCTTTATTACTACTATATACCCTCCATGCATTGATGCAGGGGTATAAACCTTCTGGTTTTCCAAGATGTGGAGGCCCCATAAGAAATACTCTATCTACATCTTCAAGTGCTTTGTCAAATGTATTAATATCTGTAAAATCAAAGAATATCGATTCAACCCGATTACTAAACAGTTTGTTTATCTTATGCATCTTCGTAGTTGCTGCTACTACTTTCTCTCCCATAATTAACAATTCTTCTACCACATCATATGTATAAAATCTACTATTAGACAAATAATAGTTTTGTGACTATTCAATAAGAAGGAGATTTGTATGAATCTAATAACGAAAGGAAGTAATATTATTATGGGAATTTTAAGTGGAAATCCTCAAGATGAGCCTTTACATTATGGAGAGGTATTTGGACTATGGAGCTCTTTATCAGTTGCAAAAGGTTCATTAGACGGTTATCAAGTTTATATTAATCATACTGGTGACCAAGACTTAAAATCATTTTTAAAACAAGTAATTGAATCATCAATCAAACCATCAATAAAAGATATTGAAGAAGTATTACTTCATAACGATATCGCGGTTCCACCCACACCAGCAGAACGACCTGAAGCAGACCTTGAACAAATTCCAGTTGGAGCGAGATTGCAAGATGCACAAATAGCTTATATAGTAGCTGCTGATATAGCAGCAGGTGTTGTAGCAAGTAGTCAAGGAATGAGTCAATCAATTCGTGAAGATGTTGGATTATTTTTTGGCCAAATGGGTGCAAAAAAAGCAAAAGATGGTGCAGCATTATTACAAATCATGAAAGATAAAGGTTGGCTAGTTCCACCACCACTTCATCAAGAAACAAAACAACAATAATTAATAACAAGTTCGTAAAAGAGTAGAAAAAACAGATACAAATATCTGCTTTCTACTTTTTTTATATTATTTAATTAACCGTAAGGCGTTAGTTGTAGAAGAAAAGAAGGCGAATCCTAAAAATAATGGATTCGCCTAGAAATTAACCTTATCCTCTTTTTTGTACATTTAAATGGTGGAGTTGAATCTTATTGAACCACTGTATTACAAAAGACCTCACTTACTTATGATATGGTTCATCTCTCTTAATTCTAAAGTGTACGTCTTAACTAACAACAAATCCTTCCAAACTACAAGCCTCTCAACAAACAAAGCTATCACGTATTTAATACTTGATAGCTTTGTAAAATATATTATTTAGTTAAATAAGCATGTAATAATCTAATTGTTCCTTCAAGAGCTGTGTAGTGAGTTCTCTCCATTCCGTGAGATGCATGAACTCCAGGTCCTATAAGAGCTCCCTTTATGTTGTTTCCCCCATGAAGTGCTGCCCCAACATCTGAACCATAGAATGGATAAATGTCTATAGCATACTTAACTTCATTTTCTTTAGCTAAGTTAATTAAATCTGTAGTCATATTGTAATCATATGGTCCGCCAGAATCCTTAGCACAGATTGAAACATCAAACTCTGTACAACTTAAGTCCTCACCGATACATCCCATATCAACAGCTATCATCTCTGTGATGTCTGCAGGAATGTAAGATGAGCCGTGTCCAACCTCTTCATACACAGATATAAATACCTTTGTAGTGTAAGTTGGAACTATTTTCTCACTGCTTAAAATATGAAGTAAATTCATAAGACAAGCAACACTAGCCTTATCATCTATAAATCTAGATTTTAAGAAGCCGCTTTCTGTTACAGTAGTCTTTGGATCTATGAAGATGAAATCTCCTGGGCAAATGCCTAAAGCTTCAACATCTTCCTTAGATTTAACCACTTCATCAAGTCTAACTTCCATGTTTTTAGGGTCTCTAGCTTTACTCTTAGCATCCTCATAAACGTGGATAGCTGGACTTGTGCTTAAGAAAGTTCCATTGTATATTCTTCCATCTCTAGTTCTAACCTTGCAGTATTCCGCATCTAAAGTTGGTACGATAGGTCCTCCGATTAATGCGAACTTTAAAGTTCCACTAGCAGATATAGATCTAACCATAGCTCCTAAAGTATCAACGTGAGCAGATAATCCAACCACCTTTTCACTTGATTTTCCAGGCACAGTTATAACTCCGCAGCCCTTAACAGTAGTCTCGAAAGCATAGCCCATTTCCTTTACCCATGAACCAATCATATCCATAATATCATAGCAAAATCCGCTTGGGCTATCTGTTAATAAAAGCTTCTTCGCTGTATCTAGAACATTTTCCTTATTAACTGTTATCATAATAAGTCCCTCCTATAATATATTTTCCATAATAAGCTTGTGCAAAATTCACTTATTTTTGAATATTCCCATGTAAATATTATAAGCCTACTTTTCATAATGTTAAAGTATATAAGTGTTATATTAAAATTAAGCTATGTTTTAATATAGTGTTGAAATATAGCCTTAAAAAAATCATAGGTGGGATTGTCCACCTATGATGCTCAATATAAGAATATTTAGCATTATTAAAAGTTACTTATGCCATATTTTTTTTAAAACCATATAAATTATAGAATATACTATAAACCATAATCCTAAATCAATTAATAACTTAAAATTAAATAAACCTGCATTCCAACTATAATAAAATCCAGTTACCTTATATATAATATGTACAATTATATATGTTATTACAAATGTAATAAATGAAATAGTTCCATTATCCTTTTTCAAATACTAATCCCCTTTCTTCATAATAATTTACTATTATTCATTAGATTATAATTTTTGATACACTTATTATAACATAATTTACAAAATATCACACACGTTATACATACATTGGTTCTCTATTTTTCAAATCTTTTACTTTGATATATGAATGGGTTACATTGCTTTGAACCATAAAGTTCTTAGCCTTTATTTTTCTGATGTTATCTACAGTTTACTTTCCCCTTTAATATATAAGGAAGGTAACAGCTCTAAACTTTTATATTCATTCAAATAAGGCAAAGATGAATAATGAGCCTATTCCTATTGATGAAGTGTCAGCAATAATAAACACTTTACATATAATCTGTTTACAAAAACCTCTATTGTAAAAACAACTGTAAGCAAATATATTATTTGACATATTTTACATTGCAATATACACTTGTAACGTACACTGGAATGCAAGATATGTGTATAAAAACTATAAATTTATTTTACAGAGGTGTGGTTTTTATGAAAGTAGTAAAAATGATTTTAACATTTGCTTTACCAATGATTATACTTTATCTATTAAATAATGAAGTAATTGGATTTTCTCCAATAAAGTAAGCATATAAATTAGCTGGCCCTATTGGCTTATAATCTTTTTTTATACTATTATACATTATAATTTTCTCCTTGAATTAATATTATATTATATTATACTATACTTAATATTAACTTGTTAATTATTTTATAAATATAAAATCCACTATAACACTCTATTTTAGGAATTTTTGATTTGTTGCAAAATATTTGGTATAATTACAAAAATAGGTATAATTAGTTGAACTATAAATAAAGGGAGAGTAATTATGAAAGGTAGATTTTTAAACGTAAGTATATTCGTATTAAGTCTTATTTGCTTACTTATATCACTTAAATTGTTCTGGAATATGGGGATTTATGTTGATGAATTCAATACTTCACCTGATGTAGTGTTAGGTGGAAATCTATGGCTTGCAATGGATTGGGCAAGATTAGGTTTTACAGCACTAATATGCGTATTATCTGGTATAAACTTATTAAAAAAAACTGATAAATAATGAAAATAAGTAGTAAGGGGCTTTCGCAAAATGCATAAATGCCCTACAAAAATGAATAATAGCTTTAGCTATATGAAAAAGACCTATAAAACTAGTGTGAAATTTCTAGTTTTATAGGTCTTTTATTTATTGGGACTTATAAATATTAATTATGCGACAGCCCCTTATATTTTACAAACTTCATTGTATATAATAGTTAATACTAATATGTTTACATTCGCTTATCGAAATATCTTAATGCAAACAATTCTATCGCATTGCGCAAACCGATGAATAATACGCCATAAATTAAAACGCGATTCA
>DALZNT010000070.1:0-18907 GCA_032005505.1 Clostridium sp.
TACTACTATAAAATCTTCCGAATCTTTTAGGCTCTTTTGAAATACGATACAGCCATTCTAAGTTTAGCTTAATGAAAACTTTAGGTGCTCTTTTTTTTGTTCCACTTAAAACGTCAAATGAACCGCCTACACCGACAAAAATCCCTTTTTCCATCTGATCATAATACTTGTTAATCAAAAGCTCTTGACGTGGTATTCCTAATGCCACAAGAACAATATCTGGCTTTTTATCTACAATATCTATAAAAACATCGTCTTCATTATTATTATAGCCGTCTTTTGCCCCTAATACCTTTAAATTAGGAAACTCTGTCTCTATTAGTGCAACAAGTGCTTCTAACACCTCTGGCTTTGCTCCATACAGATAAACCGACTTATGATTTTGACTTCCTACTTCTAATAGATGCTTTGAAATTTCTACACCAGTAACACGTTCTTGCACTTCAATGTTTAACATAGATAGCGCTTTTACAACCCCAATTCCATCTGGGGTAATTGTTACATTATCCTTCATCAAAACATTCTTAAACTCTGGAGTATTTACACCAATCATTAGTGTTTCTGGATTAGCAGTAACAACAAACATTTTTTTATCGATTTTTAAATTCTCTTCCAACAGCTCAAAGAATTCTTTTTGTGATTTATTATATACTTTCTTTAAAAGTTCTCTCATATTATCTCCTATTACTTTACCATTAAAAAATCTTATTCATATTAATATTATTTTCATATGGAAAGTGATAAATATACTCTGGTAATAATTTTTCTATTATTTTCCCTTCAGCCTCATATTTCTCATTAGCACGGAATAGCTGAGTATTGTTAATAGAAATCTCAGGATTGAATTTTTCCTTTTTACGAATATGCTCTTCCTTTGTCAATTCTAAAAACTCAATAATAGATTGTACTGTCTCTTCGTAATTATATATTAAATCTTCAAATTTTATATATATAACTTTATCACTTGTTGTAGATTTCTCCATCTCTCTTAAAAGTCTAAATTGTGCACAGAACTCTTCCACGTTAGTTGAAAATGGAACTGTTTGATTTTGAGAAGGCCAAATATATTTATTAATAATAAATACATCTCTTGGATCTCTTTCAACGACAAAAGCCTTCATATTAGAGTCGAAATACTTATCAATTCTATATATATTTTGAGGTAATAAAAGCTGGTCTAAAACAACATGGTGGTCATTAACCCCTAACATATCAAAAACTTCATTTAAATATTCTCTGGCTTTTGTGTAAAACTCATCTGGCTTTACATAAGAAAACCAAATCTCAGGATATAACAGTGGTTTTTTCAAGTTTACTTTTTTCAATGTAGCTATGGAAACAATCTTCTTTAAAACCAGTTGAAAAAACATTTTTTTATTGACATTTTCTTGATAATACCAATAAAAATCTGGTTTACATTGAATTAAGCTATCCACAAACTCTTTAGTCGATGGTAAAAAATTTTCACCAATAATGTCTTTGTAGTGTCCTACCCACCAATACTTTTTATCATATAACTGCCTCATTGTATCATAGAAGCTATGTAAAGCTTCATCGCTACGCAGCGTATTATTTCCAATTAAAAGCTTATCTTCTAAATCAAATAAGCCATTTGGACAATGTAAAAAAACATATTCAAAGTGGCCTGCTTTTGCCTCATATCCTTTAAATTCAGACACTAAATCCGTAATAGCAGAAGATCCTGACCCCATATAGCCAATGGGAACAATTATATTATTTTTCATATATTATTTTCCTCTCTTAAAACTAACTCATTATTAATTAATAACTTTTGTATGCTTTTTTATCCCTAAATAAGGATTAACGTTGTTTTCAAATACAGTTATACTATATACAACCGCAAGTAATAATGATAAATAAATTGAAACATTAGGTCTTTGAACCACGTATCCTGAGAACACTGCTGAACCTAGCATTAGAATAATACTAATACCGACAAGACCTGTTTCTACAGTAAATACTTTTTTAAAGTTCTTAAATAATGCAATTATAGCCAGAATAGCAAAATATAAAATAAATAATAAATATAATCCCATTCCAATGTATCCATTTAAGTATAATAGATTTCCTAAATCATCTTCCATCATATATACATTACCATCTATAATTAAAGTATCATTTTCATAACCAAATAATTTAGTAATAAAATCCTGTTTTTCCCATTCCAATTCTGCAATTGTTCTTTTGAATAATCGGTTATCTCCAAGTATGCTTGCATCAATTGTATAATCATACTTTTTCAGGAATTGTTCAAAACCATATTTTTTTACCGCATCTTTAAACATCCACATGTATGGTTCATATACTTTTTTATACTGATTCAACGTATATGGCTGATTAGGAATAACTTTGTCTTCCCCATACTGAAGCAGATATGAATAATCTTCAGTAGGTTTTTTTTCTTCATCTTCTTTGTTAACACTTTCATTTATTCTCTCTTGAGAGTCGCTAAAATTATCATGCATTCTGTCTTTTTCAGCAAACATTGGTGATTGAATAGCAAAACCTCCACAAATAAATACTGCTAAAGCCAAAGAAGCATATTTTATCCAACTCTTATCCTTATTAAAGATTAACAGAATAATTAATCCTACAGCAATTACAAATATAGAAAAATATGTAACTCTTGTACCACTTATGAACAACAATCCAAATCCAAAGAATGAGGATGCCACAAATACATAAATATTTTTCATTTTATTGGCAACCAATAACGTTAAAGAAACTAAAACAGTTATAATAATACTTTGTGCGTTACCTGAATAGAACCAGCCCTTCACTCCGATGTCATAGTACATATAGTCTGGAGTATTTGTTAAATAAGACAAAATAATAACACCAATAACAATTAGGAACGCAATTGCAGAACCCTTATATATGTTGTCCTTAGTTTTACTATTCTTCTTAATAAACGTAATAAAAGATAATGTTAGTGCTGGCATCTGCGCCACTCTTATAAATAAAGAAATATCAGATATCGGATTCATGTAACCAATTCTGAAAGCATTTACCATATGCCCTAACCAATAAAGTGCTATTATACTATAAAAAATAAAGTATAACTTCTTATTATCTGTCACTATAAATGAATAAATGACAATTACCCCTAGCATCACTATACGCAATATTGTCGTTATTGATGTATTATCGGCTTTTGTTAACCAGTATGACAATACATCTAACATTGGCTGAATAATAATCAAAACCATAACGAAAATTGATATATATTTTTGCATTTTTTCTCTAGTATCTACAAAATTTCCCATTCTGTTAAATGCTCCTCTACAACTATATAATATTAATCCATTTCTGAATAATTCTATCTTTCATAAACTTTCTTGATTTTATTTCTGCATTTTGACTAAATTCGTCTCTTAATTTACTATCTTTAATCAGTTTTATTAACCCTTTAGCAAATTCTTGCATATCTTTATCTCGAATTAAATATCCTTCTTTTCCATTCTCAATAATAGCTCGAGGTCCTACACGTACGTCGAAAGCTACCACTGGCGTCTTACACATCAGTGACTCTATTAAAACAAAGGGGAATCCCTCTGAATGTGAAGTCATTGCAAATATAGAAGACTTACACATTTCCTGAATTGTATCTTCATGACATAAAGAACCTGTTAAAATTACTGACTCGCTTAAAGATAGTTTATTGATTTTTTCATGTAATATAGTTTCTTCCTCTCCACCGCCTACAATTTTAAGTCTCCACTCTGGACACTCTTCTTTTACAATAGACCATATATCAAGTAATCTATCAAACCCTTTGACACTGTGTAATCTCCCTACAGCAATTACCTGATTTTCCTTTTGAGGATATTCGCCTATATATCCACTTTCTAAAAAATTGGGTATACAAATGCATTTTGTTTTTTCATTGTGTTTCTTCATCATATCAGTAACTTCTTCCGTTAATGAATCTGTCAATAACGCAAAATAGTCAATGTTTGTATAATTATTCTGGAAATCTTTTATCAAATCTTTATTAAATTGATGATCATGATGTAATTGAGCAATTTTTTTCACATTCGAATTTCCATACTTAGAAAGAATTACACTATGCTCATTTCTCGTTGATATTATAGTACCACACTCAATGTTTTTAATTGCACTTATCATAGAAGCCTTCTTATTTTTCAATACTTTCATTGAATATAAGCCTTCTTTTACTATATTAAAAATATTCGCTGATTTAATTGCTGATTTAAATTCATCCCTGTTAGGCTTTAAATCTGTTAAATATGTAACTTTCACTTTAGGATTCAATACATAAGCAGGAGTCCCCATATTATATGTTGATAATATTTCAACCTCATAGCCATTTTCTACTAAGGAGTTTGCAATTAAGCTTATTGACATTTCAACTCCACCATGCATCATATGGAGTGATGTTATATATATTTTCTTAGCCAAAGACTCTCCTCCTCTATAATTTAGATTTAATAGAGAGAATACACTTAGAAACATTATGAAGCCCTAAAAGATTCAAACTTGCTATGATTCGACGATTAAATGACATCTCTTTATAGACCTGCTGATTTTTCAAATCAGGCACTTGCCTTTTCACATATTCTCTTAACTCTTTAAGTACACTATTCTTTTCTGGATGTGTTTGGTTAGTAACGCGATTTATTGTAGTAATCAAAACATGGTCAATTACCATAAAATCTATATCTGATTTGTATTTTTTATATAAATTATTTTCCTTAGCAAAATTGATAATCAAGTTCATCGCGGTTATTATATCAAGATTTTTAGGAGAGTTATTGTTTATCATTGTTGAACCCTCTCTACAATTGCAATGATAATAACCTTTATGACAACATGCAATCTTGTCTGTCTGCATTAACAACTCTACAACAAAAGTAAAGTCTTCATACCACATTTTACCTTCTGGAAAACGTAAATCACCAAGAAAGCTACGTTTAAATAATTTATTGCAAGGAGATGGTGTCTGTCTTAATTTATTTGTAAAATTAGTTGGTTTATGATATACATTATGATTCTTATAGTGATCTGTCGTATTACAAATAACAATATCAGCATTGGTTTCTTTTGCTTTCATATACATATTTTCATACATATCAAGATCTACCCAATCGTCGCTGTCAACGAAGTTAACATATTCACCTTGAGCTACATCCAAAGCTATATTTCTTGCGCTAGCTTGACCGCCATTTTCTTTTACGAAACCTTTAACCAAACCCGGATATTCTTTTACATATTTGTCAATAATTACTTGACTGTTATCTGGTGAACCATCATTTACAACTAATATTTCAATATCTTTCAATGTCTGCTTTACAAGTGAGTCTAAACATGCATCAAGATATTCTTCTACATTATATACAGGAACAATTACGCTTACCTTCATTTCTCTACTCCTTACTTTTTCAGCTGATTTTTTACTGTAAATATTATTTTTATTAAGGAATACTGTTTTTTATTCAATAGCCTCAGTACGAGTTTTTTGTTACTATCTAATTCATTTAGATATTTGTTTTTCTCCCAATACGGAAAATTCTGATATAAAAACTCTCTAAAACTATCTAGTAAATGATGTCTTTTATCAATCATCAAAACTCTAACTGAAGCTGCCAAATAAACATGTAATATTGTTAAATATTCTAATTCATATTTATATTCTTCGTAAGTACCGTTATTTTTAAAATATGACATAATATCTTTCAGTGCATCAATAATCTCTGAATTTCTTTCGCAGTTATTATTGTTCGTCTGAGAACCTTCTCGCCATAAATAATTATATAAAGGTTTATTTACATATGTAATACTATTAGCAACATTAAAAAGTTTTAAAGTTGTTCTAATATCTTCATACCAAATTCCACTTGGGTAACGTATATCTTTATGATTTATAAAAAGCTCACGTTTATACATTTTATTCCACGGAGCAGGATTAATCATTAGCAACTCCTTATCTTCTTTTAAAGTCATTACTTTTCCTTCAGCTAATTTTTCTTCTGTTACCGAAATAATATTACCTGATTCATTAATAGATTGAAAACCACAAATTGCAATATCTGAATTAGAACTAACAATACTATTGTATAAGCATTCCAACATATTTGCTTCAATATAATCATCACTATCTAGGATTAACAAATATTCACCCTTTGCAAAGCTAATTCCATAATTACGCGCATCACCAACGCCACCATTTTCTTTATGTAAAACAGTAATAATTTCCGGGTACTTTTCAGCGTATTCATCTGCAATCTTAGGAGAATTATCTGGAGAACCATCATCTACTAATATAATTTCATATTTTTTGAATGTTTGATTTAAAATAGAGTCAATACATTTATTCAGATACTTTTCAACATTATATATTGGTACTATAACACTTATTTCAATCCCTTGCTTCATTAACTTTTACTTCTCCTTTTTAAATACATCATACACTTATAAGCATAACTTTATGTCATTTTTCAGTATAATGTGTGTATATATTTAATCAAATTACTTTTTTCAGTATATCATTTATTCAATTATATATCAATAAATAAAGTTCCTACTCCAAACATAGTCAAGTTATGTTTAAGAATGTAGAAACTTTATTAGAACTTATATACAAAAACAATGACTCTATTATCATGATATAATCAAAGCACTCTTTATGTTGTTATCATACGTGCTAAATTGCATCTTTAACATCTTCATTTGTATTGATTTTGCACTTTTTATTTTCGCACGCTTCATCTTCACCTTTACCTTCTACTATTCCCTCTTGCTTAAACACCTTAAAAAATGTAGAAATTAAAATTCTCATGTCAAATAGAAAATTTTTTCTATTCATATATTGTGCCTCTAAGAAGATCTTTCTATCAGTAGACATATCATCTCTTCCATTAACCTGTGCCCATCCAGTAAGTCCAGGCACTAACTTATGAATTCCTAGCTCTGTTCTACGCTTTAACAATTCACTTTCACTGGCATCATTAATAACAGGTCTAGGCCCTACAAGACTCATATCACCTTTTAGAATATTAAAAAGTTGTGGCAACTCATCTAGGCTTGTCTTTCTTAAAAATTTTCCAATAGGCGTAATATAAGAGTCTGGGTCCTCTAAATCATTACTTGCAATTTCGGGTGCATCCTCCCACATAGATCTAAATTTATAAATCGTAAACTCTTTATTATCTCTTCCTACTCTTTTCTGTTTAAATATAACTGTTCCATGATTTTGAAGTTTTATTAATACTGCTATTATAATCATAACTGGTGACAATACTGCTATAGCAAAAAAACTTATAATTAGATCAAATAGTCTCTTCACTTAAATCCCTCACTTATATTTTAATTAGTTGTTGTTAGCCTGATATATTATCAGTGCTAAAGAAAATTCCCAGCTAATTTTACCCTCTACTTTACATACGATAAAACTTCACAGAAATCTGCCTTAAAATCTACCTTTTTTAAATTTAACATTTCATATATTTTATATCAAAATTTTTTATAAAAATAGCCTATCTATATATCTCGCTTTAGATTATACCACAATCACTATTTTCTTACCACATTTTCCGATATATAATTAAATTCACTATTAAATCATCATATTTTTTATTTTTCTTTGATAAACCATTCGACTTAATAAACTATTTTCAAACATGCTCACGATTTTTCTGAACTTATCTCATATATATATTATATCCTATTAATCAACTTTAATTTAAAAATCACTGCTTATCTTATTGTGTTTTATGACATATATTATACTTAATTCATTATACACCCTATTTATTCTATCTATAAGTATTACTCCAAAAATTAACACTTCGTTTTCATTAATTTTACATATAAAAAACCACTAAAGCTAACTTCAGTGGTTTTTGTCTGCGAGACAAGTCTATAAGCCGAGTTCTGTATTAAACAATCATCTATCTAGGCCCAATATTACTAAAGGGCTCAAGCGATACACCCGGGGACGAGACGGGCCGCCTCATAATGTCCCACTTTCGATCTTGCTTCAGATGGGGTTTACATAGCCGCAAAGTCGCCATTGCGCTGGTGAGCTCTTACCTCGCCTTTCCACCCTTACCCCTTACGGGGCGGTATATCTCTGTTGCACTTTCCTTAGAGTCGCCTCCACTGGGAGTTACCCAGCACCCTGCCCTACGAAGCTCGGACTTTCCTCTCCTGATTTCTCAGCAGCGATTGTCTGGCTTACTCGCAGGATTAATCTTAACATATTTTTTTTATTTTTGCAAGAAAGATTTAATTTAGTTCAATTAAAAATAACAATAAGGATCCCTAACCCTATCCGAAATCACAACTTCTACTCCATCTTTGCCTAAAACCTCTCCAACTTTTTCTGAAAGCTGAATTAATATCGGCCATTCTGAGTTAAAATGTCCTACATCTATTATTGCAAGTCCCATTTCGCTGTAATCTGATACATAATGGTAAGTAGTATCCCCTGTGATTACTAAATCTGCTCCTTTTACATGAGCTAATTCCATGAAGTCTTGCCCACTTCCATTTATAAAGGCTATAGTTTTTATAGATTTATTTAAATCTCCTGAGAAACGTAGAGTTTTCAAATTCAGTCTTTCCTTAACTTGTTCAATAACCTGGTTTAAAGACATTGCCTCGGAAATCTCAACTATTCTCCCTAGACCTGCTGTAGCTTCAAATGAATTTTTCACCATAATTTCACCTTCATTAAATCCAAGAAAGGATACAAAGGTGTCATTAAGCCCTGCTTTAACTGAGTCCCAATTAGTATGGCTTGAATAAAGAGCTATATCATTCTTAATAAGCTCAATGATTTTCTTTCCTTGAAGTGTATCTGTAGTTATGGTAGAGGGTTTTCTAAACAAAAGAGGATGATGACTTAAGATTAACTGCGCTCCTATAGCTTTCGCTTCCTCAATAACATCTAGGGTGCAATCTAAGGCAACTAAAACCTTTGCTACTTCACCACTTCCATCCCCAACCATAAGGCCTACGTTGTCATAGTCTTCCTTTAACCTAGGAGGTGCCATAGATTCCATTATTTTAATGATGTTTTCCAACTTCATGATATACCTCCTAAAACTCCTTTAAGAAGCCTTCTATAGCCTCTAGCTTTATTTTAAGCTCCGTTTTTCTAGCTTTTGCATTATCAGTATCTTCTTTTAGACTATCAAAAATTCTAGAATACTTAGCTATCTTATGATTTAAGTAGTCCTTGTACACTGAATCCTTTTTCTTTAGAAGTATTTCACTTATTTCATTATATATAAGTTCTACAGCTCTTGGTTTTGTGCCATAGCTTATTTTAAATATTTCATAGTATTTATCTTCATCGAAGATAATCCACTCATCTTCAAGGTTCCATCCAAGTTTATAGATATACTCTCTTAAAACTTCTGGATTTTGAACTGGCTGAACTATTACATAATCTAAAGTTTTAAAAACATCTTCACTTTCAACTAAGATGTCCCTAATTAGATTTCCGCCCATTCCTGCAATAACCGCAGCTTCAACTTCACCTGGTTTTACAGTTTTAAGACCGCCACCTAGCCTACAGTCCACTTTATTACTTAAATTATGGTCAGATACATTTTTTCTTGCTCTCTCCACTGGTCCTTTATTGATATCGCTGGCAATAGCAAAATCTACTTTACCCTCTTTTAATAAATCAATAACTACATACCCATGGTCTGTTCCAACATCAACAATACTTTTAACGTTATCAACCAAATCACTTATTAACTTTAATCTTCTGCTTATTATCATATATTTCACCTATTATATTTCTACGCTTTGCTTTATTATTACTTCTTGTCTTATCACTACTTATTGCTTTATTATTACTTCTTGTTTTATCACTACTTCTTGTTTTATCACTACTTCTTGTTTTATAACTACTTCTTATTTTATTACTACTCTTTATTTAACTATTAATTTTTATAATTTAAAAGTCATTAATCTAAATTGTAAGTATAAGAATACCATAGCTATAACCATAGCTAAATAAATATAGTTATATGCTGACTTCCTATCGTATTTTGCACAAAACTGAGCAGCATAATACATACAGAAGAATACAGCCATATTCAGCAAGCCATAAGTCATTTGACTAAAAGCAAACTGTTTATCCGTTCCAACTTCAACTACCGCCATATTCGCATCTAAGGCTATAGGCAACACATCCGGAAGCATATTAAATATATATAATACCATTGGTAAAAATGTTATACACAAAATGCATACTGCACTTATAGCAATAAGTACCATAAATTTCCATTCCTTATAAAGCTTATGAGGCTTATTATAGGACTTTTCCCAAATCTCACTAGGAATATTGAGTTCATCTAAAGCCTTCTCAAAAGCCTTAGGATTAATTGGTGATATTCCGTAGTTTAAATCTTTAGTTTCTATATATATAACTCTAGAGCTGCTAGTTACAAACATTCTAGTTGTTCCTAGCCCCTTCACTGCAATTCTTCCCATTGCAAATCGATTTGAAAACAGCCCTGAAAGTCCTATTCCCTTTATCTTTCCTTCTTCAGTAGTATAACTAAGCACATCCTGAATTGGAATTACCACCTTTTTGAATCCACCCAATGCCCTTATTTTAATCTCCTGCTCAGAAACATCATACTTTACCGTAAGCCAAATCCCTATATAGTATAAATAAAATCCATTACATATTACTAATATTAACTTTGCTAAATTAAGCATAAGATATGAATCCATCAAGCAGATGACTAATATTCCAACTATGTTTATTCCAATAATCGATAGAATTGATGGAATTATTTCTAATTTCTTTCTCCCATGGAAAGTACCCATAGATTTTCCTCCTCGACTGCATTTTTCTAATTGTATATATAATTACATTCTATTATATATCTATACATTTTGTCTATTGTTTTGTTTTAGAATAAAAAAAGCCAAGAACGAAACCGTTCTTGACTATATATTAATCTAAATAATCCTTAAGCTTCTTGCTTCTACTTGGATGTCTAAGCTTACGAAGTGCTTTAGCTTCTATTTGTCTAATTCTTTCTCTTGTAACATTGAACTCTTTACCTACTTCTTCAAGAGTTCTCGCTCTTCCATCATCAAGACCAAATCTTAATCTTAGAACTTTTTCTTCTCTTGGAGTAAGTGTTCTAAGTTGGCTTATCAGTTGCTCTTTAAGCATTGTGAAAGCTGCAGCTTCTGCTGGTGCTAGAGCGTCATCATCTGGAATAAAATCTCCAAGATGTGAATCTTCTTCTTCACCGATTGGAGTTTCTAGGGACACTGGCTCTTGAGCTATCTTCATGATCTCTCTTACTTTATCAACACTCATATCCATCTGTTTTGCAATTTCTTCTGGCATTGGTTCTCTTCCAAGTTCTTGAAGTAATTGTCTAGATACTCTTATTAATTTATTGATAGTTTCAACCATGTGTACTGGTATTCTGATAGTTCTTGCCTGGTCTGCAATTGCTCTTGTAATCGCCTGTCTTATCCACCATGTTGCGTAAGTACTAAATTTAAATCCTTTACTGTAGTCAAACTTCTCTACAGCCTTTATAAGTCCTAGGTTTCCCTCTTGAATTAAATCTAGGAATAACATTCCTCTTCCAACATATCTTTTAGCTATACTTACAACAAGTCTTAGGTTTGCTTCTGCTAATTTTTTCTTAGCATACTCATCACCATTTTCAATAAGTTTTGCAAGTCTCATCTCTTCGTCAGCTGATAATAGAGGTACTTTTCCAATTTCTTTAAGATACATTCTAACTGGGTCATCTATAGCAATTCCCTCTGGAATTGTTATATCTAACTCTAATTCTTCTTCTTCTTCTTCCTCTTCCTCTTGTGGGTCTCCAATTACATCAACTCCCATAGATTCAAGAACTTCATAGATTTTTTCTATCTGCTCAGGAGTTAATTCTATCCCCTCAACTTCTTCCATTAACTCTTTATAAGTTAAACTTCCTTTTTTCTTACCTTTTTCTATCAGTTTCTTTACAAGTGTTACTTTTCCAACTTTATCTTTCATCCCTCTACCTCCTTTCAGTTTCTTATAGTTTTCCTATTTCCTTTTGTATGTTCATCAGCTCTTTAGCTAATGCTAATGACTCTTCTACCAATCCCTTGGCTTCACACATCTTAATTTTATTCATAATCTCTCTTTTTGACTCCTCTAATTTGTATTTTTTAATTCTGACTATACAGTCACTTACCATCTGTTTCATGGCTGACTTATCTATATCAATTTTACTTCCTTGAACTTTTATCCATTCCTTTGTAAAGTCACTATCTTGTATAGTTTTCATTTCTACTATTTTCATTAGTTCGTCTTCAGCTAATTCCTTATTCTCACCTATAGCATTATAAATTACTTTGTGAGCTTCTAAACTGAAATCATCTTCATTAACACTATTTAAAATCTTATCTCTGAGTTCACAATTCAAACTCATTTTTAAGATAGTTCTCCCCGCTTTTATAAATGCAGGCTCTAAATATAATTTTTGCCCAAATTTCTCATTTATATTATGATTTTCGCTATTTTTTAAAGAATTGGACTGATTTTGCCCCATCGTCCTAAGAATTGCTTCCTCACTTACTCCACTTTTCTCTGCTACCTGCTTAATATACACGGCTCTCTCTAGTGGATTTAGCTCCTTAAGTATTGGACACACCTCATTTAGATACCTTACAATCATTTCCTTTCTGGAAAAATCTATACCTTTTTCTGCAGATTTAAGTCTAAAATCTATAAGACCCATAGCTTCCTCTGCCAACCTTAAAAAAGCTTCCTTCCCATTGGCCCTTATATACTCATCAGGGTCCTTTCCTTTTGGAATCTGAAGTATCTTAAGCTCAAAGCCAGCTTTCAGAAGTATATCAAGACCTCTAGTGGTCGCCTTTTGCCCTGCAGCATCTGAATCAAAGGATACTATTACAGTATCAACGTATCTTCTAAGAAGCTTACACTGTCCTTCTGTAAGTGCAGTACCAAGTGTTGCCACTACATTTGTAACTCCCTGTTGTGCTAGGGAAATCACATCCATATAACCTTCAACCATAATAATAGAACGATTAAAGTTATTCTTTACTGCTAAGTTTAATCCATAAAGATTTATTCCCTTGTGAAAAATAGGAGTTTCTGGTGAGTTTAAATACTTTGGCTTGGAATCGTCTAAAACCCTTCCGCCAAAACCTATAACTCTTCCCGTAACATCAAACACTGGGAAAATGATTCTATTTCTAAACCTATCATAAATATTTCCTTTGTCGTTTTTTGTTGTCAGTCCGAGTTCTAAGATTTCATCTTCATTGAATCCTATTCGCTTTAAGTAATTTCTAGTACCATGCCAATCATCTAAAGCAAAACCAAGACCAAACTTCTTTATGGTATCATCACTAATTCCTCTGCCCTTTAAATAATCATAAGGGACTTTATTCTTTTTTAGATTTGTATAAAAGAATCTTCCTGCCTGAATGTTCATATCATACATTCTCTTATACTTTTCCTTGGATTTAGAATTCTTGTTATCAAAATCTTCGTCCTCTAATTCAATACCTATTTTCTTTCCTAAAGTCTTAACAGCCTCTGGAAAAGATAGGTTCCTAGTCTTCATAACGAAGCTTATGACATTTCCTGCTTCACCACATCCAAAACATTTATAAATCTGTTTTTCACTTGATACGGTAAAGGAGGGAGTCTTTTCATTATGGAACGGACATCTTCCTAGATAATTTTTTCCTGTTTTTTTCAGACTTATAGTTTCTGAAACAATGTCCACAATATTATTTTCTTCTTTAATTCTCTGTATTATTTCTTCTGAAAACATGGTATCCCACCTAACGAACAAGTGATAATGATAAAGCCCTTTCAAAACGGCTTAAAAAAGAGAGAAATTCATAATCTACTAAGTAGTTAATTAACATAAGTACTTCTTAGTACTTAGTAGTAATTATTATAAATTCCTAAGCACTTATAATTCGACATATATTTCGTATTTCCTTCTTTTTATTCTAAAGTTTTTATTGTAAATATATTGTTAACTATTATTATATTCTTTATTAGATTATATTTTCCTTCATAAATATTAATATTTCTTATATTATTTTATAAAGTTTGAACTTTTAGCGCGGAATAAATATATCTTTAAATATATTTATACAATATTCATCACTCATACCTGCAATATAATCTGCTACACCTTGATGAGGACCCTCATTTTTAGAAATATCTCTATAAAACTCCGGAAGTTTTTCCTGATTCTTATAAAAATATTTATATAGTTCCCCAAGAATAAACTTAGCCTTATCTCTTTCACTTCTAAGAATCTCTCCATTATATATTTCCCTAAACATAAAATTTCGAAGCTCTTTAAAATTTTTTTCTACTTCATAAGATAAGCTAACTTCAATGTTCCCCTCAGCAATATTGCTTGTGGTCTTTTGAATACAATCCTTAACAAGTGTATCTATCCTTCTTCCATGAGTATTTCCTAAAACCTCCAATATATTCCTTGGTATGTCCTCCATTGAAAGTATGGATGCCCTTAGAGAATCATCAATATCATGGTTAACATAAGCTATCTTATCACTATACTTAACAACTTGTCCTTCCAATGTAGCTGATTTATCACCACTGCTGGAAAATCCACTGTGATATAAAATTCCATCGAGAACCTCTTTCGACAAATTTAGGCCTAAACCATTATTCTCAATTTGTGTAAGAACTCTTACGCTATTTTTATTATGACTAAAGCCTCCTGGGAGAATCTCATTTAAAACTTCTTCACCACTATGAGCAAAAGCAACATGACCAATATCATGACCAAGAGCTATGGCTTCAATTAAATCCTCATTAAGGCCAATACCTCTTCCTATAGTTCTAGCTACTTGAGCAACTTCTAAGGTATGTGTAAGCCTTGTCCTATAGTGATCACTCCAAGTCTTTATATAGACCTGTGTCTTTCGTTTTAGTCGTCTAAAGGACTTACAATGTATAATTCTATCTCTGTCTATCATATAAGCAGTCCTAACTTGATCCGGCATTTCAGCCTTTTCTCGTCCAAGGGAGTCTTTAGACTTAGATCCTTCGGGTATAATAAAAGTTTCTTCTCTCTTCTCTATAGCCTCTCTAACATTCATACTCCACCACCCCAATACAATTGTTTTCATCTTATAGCTTACGTTCAAGTACATGTTTATATTTTTAGTATTCCATGTATTTTTATTCTCATTTTCGAAAAATATGAGTACACAACATTATATACTAAAGAACAGTCAAATATCTATTGGTATTTTTTTCTACCACTTCTGTCATTTTTCGTTTTTCCTTATTATATACTTCTGTATTCACCCTTGATTCTCCTTTTTTATTTAGCATTTTATATTTAAAATCTCTTCAAGTTTAGAATTCTAAATTTAAAATTAATATCATAAACATAATGTATAAGCCTATGTTGTGAATAAAGTACATATTAAAGGTTATGTAGTAATAAAAATAAGATATAGTCATAATTTTTTTAAGGAGAGATGCAAAATGAGCAACTTAAATATAGACACCTCTAATATTGCCCTATTAACTCCAGCCAACATAAAGAAAAACGTGTTACCTCATTATGGACTTGAAGGTGCTAAAAACATATCCCAAGTTAAATTTAAGGATACGGATAAGCAAAGAGCTGTTTATAGGATAGAAACCCCTGATGGTGACTATTGTCTTAAAAAAGTCTATTATCCTGTAGATGAACTCCTTTTCATCTACTCTGTTATTGAATGGCTTTATAGAAACAATATTTATGTCCCTAGAATTTTATCCACTAAAAGTCATGGCAGGTATGTAGAGTATAGTAATATGCTTTTTATACTGACCCCTTGGGTTAATGGGGAGAAGTGTGATTTTGATAATCTTGGCCACTTAAATATGACCAGTCGAAACCTAGGGATGCTTCATCAAGTTTCTGAAGGCTTTATGCCTATCTTAGGAAGCAAAAATAAGGAGGGCTTTAGCAATATTTCCGAATCCCTAAATAAACATAGGCATCAGCTTATTAACACAGAAGGACTAGCTAATAAATATAATGATTACTTTTCTAAAATATACCTAGCTAATCTTCCTAGTTCCATGGCTTTAGCAAATCTTTCTACTTCTATTGTAAATACTATAAACCATGATACTCTCTCTAAAGCTGTTTGCCACAATGATTATGTAAGTAAAAACCTAATTATAAAAGACTCTAATATATATGTTATTGATTTTGATAAATGCAAATATGATTACTGTGCCCTTGATATTTCTTACTGTTTACGAAGACTTCTAAGACGTGACAACACTTGCTGGAATACGGACCTAGCAATTAACTTTCTTCAACAGTATGAAATGAATAATCCTTTAACTTTTGACGATTATAAATATATTTTAGCCTATCTAGCCTTCCCACAAAAATTTTGGAAGCTATCTAGGGATTATTATAACAACATTCAAAAGTGTAATAAGAAATCATTTATAAATCTTCTTAATAAAGCTATATCTAATGATAAGGAACAGTTGGAGTTTAGTGAAAAGTTTCTTAAATATATTGAAAATAAGTTTGATACAAAATTAATTTAAGTTGTTTATCTATGGTAAAAGAATTTAAAACAAGATAACCGATATTTATTTTGTGACAATTATTACAAAATAAGTTATAATAAGGTTATAGTTATGTATAATATATAAATATCAAAAGGAGGAATAACATGACTTTAAAATGGAAAGGAAAATTATCAGAAAAGAATACATTGCCCAAAAATAATATACCTACAAATGCAGTTAGATTTTTAAATCCTAAATCTCAAATAGGACCATATTTGGGAGGAATACCGATACTTATATTAGTGATTGCTTGTATCTTGTTCAAAAGAAACTTTATAGCAGAATATACGCTAAACATTAAAGGTTTGATAATAGGTGGACTTTTAACTATACCATTCTTAATAGTGCATGAATTTTTACATGCTATATGTTTTCAAAAAGAAGGTATAGCAGAAATATTCTGGTCTCCTGCTGGAATCAGTGTAATACCATGCAGCCCAATGTCTAAACAAAGATATGCGATTACACTTATAGTTCCTTCAATTGTGATAGGACTAATTCCATTGTTAATTTGGACTTTTGTACCATTTGATAATATAACATTATCCACTATTATCTTTACATTGAGTATTGGTAACTTAGGTGGAACTTCAAACGATTTATATAACTTATACCAAGTAATTAAAGTAATGCCTAAAAACTCTCATATGATTACTTCTGAAACTAATTGTTACTATTTTTAAAAAGGTGCTTAAAGCACCTTTTTATATATCTATAATCAACATTGGTTTAAAACAGAGCCAAAATTTAATATATAAATATAAATAGATTATGAAATCCCTACAGGGATTTCTTTTTTTGATGAAAGAACTAATTTGATAAGAATATATTCTGTTCCTAGCTCTAAAAGAAACCTATTCCTCGAAACACCTTGACAAACTCATCACTCAGAGTATAATTCAAACCAAAGATATCAAATTACGAAACCTAGTTTCATATTTTGAAACTCAATTATTATTAATCCACAGGGGGGACTTTTATCATGTCAAAACATAAAGAATTTGATTTACTAGCTCTTGGCGAGCTACTCCTTCGCCTTTCTCCACCAAACAACGAGCGTATTGTAAGAGGAGACTCTCTTCAAAAACAAGCTGGTGGTGCAGAACTAAATGTTGTTTCTGGAGTTTCACTTCTAGGCCTACGTACAGGAATTATATCTAAATTGCCTGCTAACGACCTAGGTACATATGTTAAAAATCACATTCGTTTCTGCGGTGTAAGTGACGATTACTTAGTATATGATCAAAGTAGAGATGCAAGATTGGGTGTATACTATTATGAAAATGGAGCTCATCCAAGAAAACCAAGAATTGTTTATGACAGGATGTATACTTCAATTAACAAGATTGTAGTTTCAGACTTTCCTGAAAGTCTTTACTCATCAACTCGTTGCTTTCATACTAGCGGTATAACACTAGCTTTAAGCCCTCAAACTTTTGAAACTACCGTAGCCATGATAAAAAAATTCAAGGAGCAAGGCACTATTATATCATTCGATGTAAACTTCCGTGGTAATCTATGGAACAGTGCTGAGGCAAAAGCTTCAATTGAAAAAATCCTACCCTATGTAGATATATTCTTCTGTTCAGAAGATACTGCTCGCCTTACTTTCCAAAAAGAAGGTACTGCAAAGGAGATTATGAAGAGTTTCACTGAAGAATATCCAATATCTATTGTAGCTTCTACTCAACGTATCGTTCATACTCCAAAGTTACACTCTTTCGGTTCAATTATTTATAATGCAAAAGAAGACACTTATTATGAAGAAGAACCTTATGAAAACATTGATGTAGTAGATCGTATCGGAAGTGGAGATGCATATATTTCAGGCATACTCTATGGTTTACTAACTCACCCTAATGATTATCAAAAGATTCTTGAATATGGTAACGCTACTAGTTCAATTAAAAATACCATTCCAGGAGATTTACCATCTTCAGACTTAAAAGAAATTGAAGCTATTATTAAATCACACAAATCAACTGGTAAACAATTAGAA
Organism: Clostridium sp.; assembly: GCA_032005505.1. Lineage (GTDB taxonomy): Bacteria > Bacillota > Clostridia > Clostridiales > Clostridiaceae > Clostridium_J. The sequence goes on from DALZNT010000070.1 coordinate 18,636, forward strand.
ATGGATAGATAGAAACCTTCAGTTTTAACCCTGAAATATTTATCCTCTTCTAACTGTGCAGTTAATTAAATAGTTCTTTTACGTAAATAATTAAAGGTGGAAATCTTCAAATACTATAGATTTCCACCTTATTTCTTTATATAAAATTATAACTTCTACTTCTTAATTTTTAATTCTAGATTCGTAAATTCTAACTTCTATCTCTTAATTTTTAATCCTAGATTCGTAAATTCTAACTTCTATCTCTTAATTTTTAATCCTAGATTCGTAAA
>DALZNT010000071.1:0-18739 GCA_032005505.1 Clostridium sp.
ATTTAATAATATATAATTAAATGATATATCTTTAAATGATATAGTTTAAGGAGGAAGTAACATGGCAAGAGGAAAATCTTTAGATGAAGATATACTAACGGACTCGACCTACTATATTTTATTGACTATGGTAGAGCCTATACATGGATATGGAATAATGCAGCAGGTTCAGGAGATTTCTAGTGGAGAAGTGATAATTGGTCCAGCCAGCTTATATACTATTTTGAAGAAACTGCAGGTGGCAAATTTAATTGAACTGTTAGAGGATGATGAAGAAAGAAGAAAAAACTATAAGTTAACTAATAGAGGAAAAGAAATTTTAAAGAAGGATATAAATAGAAGAATTTCTATGGTAGAGCATGGAAAAAAAGTATTAAAGTTTTTAGGGGAGGATGTTTAAATGGGAAAAAATCATAAATATATAATGAATGATGGATTAGCCTTTGCAGAGAATAAAATGATGAAAAAACTAAGTGATATGGCAAATGAAGGCTGGCTTCTTGAGAAGGTTACACTAATGAGATTTAAACTGGTAAAGGGTGAGCCTCAAGATTTAATATATTCGATGGATTGTAATAGAGTTAAGAAAAATGATAAAGAGTATTTCGAGCTATTTGAAAAAAGTGGATGGACTCATGTATACACACTAGATTATTTGCACTTTTTCTCAGCACCAGCGGGGACAGTGCCTATTTATACAGATAGAGATACAGAAGTTAAGAAATATGATGGTACTAGAAAGGGGTATTCTATTGCCTTAGCTTTAAGCATATTAACATTAATAATAATTACTATGATAAATAGATATTTTGGAAACAGCATAGAGAATACTGTTTGGGAATATGTACTAATGGGTTTTGCTATGTTGTCAGCAGGTATTGGAGCACCATCTCTTATGGTAAGTGTAGCTTTATATTTAAAGAGTAGGAAGGCAAAGAAATTATGTGGGAAGGTCTAGGCATAGGATGTTGAGCTGTTTTGATAGTTATAATTTCTATGAATTATCGTTATTAAAAGAAGGGGTAATATTATGTGGGAAGAATTGGGTATTAGTGGAGGCACTGCTATTATAGTTTTAATTGCCTTTTATTTTGTTATTAAGTGGGCTGTTAAAAATGGTATCAATGAATCTGTTTTAGGAAAAGCTCAAAGTAACAAGGCAACGACCTTTAAAGAACTAAAGAAAGTTGAAGAAGAGCTTCTTAATAAAAAATAATAATTAAGTCTGCGGAGGAAGTAGTAACTATGAGAAGGAATGATTATATTCTAGATATGGTAGAAGAGTTAGGGAAAAATCTAGTTAAGCTAATTATTGATAGTGAAGAAGATTCAGAGCCTATATTAGTTGAAAATCTATCAGATAAAGACATGATATTAGTAATTCTAAAAAAGTTAATTTATGACAAAAAGTATGACAAAGGTGAAGATGTTCTTTTTCAGTTTGCGGAAGCTAAAGAATATGATTATATTGGGGAAATAGGTGAATGGTTCTATAAGGAATTATCACTAAAAAGTGATGAGGAATTATTAGAAGGTGGACTCAGTAAGGGTGAGATTGAGCAGGGGTTAAAGGATTTTCAAGCACTAATAAAATTATAAGCTTAATAAAATTATAAGCTTAATAAAATTATAAAATTAATGAAAATAATAGATAAAAAATGGACAAAACTCTAGAGTTTATGTCCATTTTTTATTATTCTACAATACTATATTCAAAGCACTCGAAAAGTAGCTTAGTTCCAACTCTTATTCCATCAGGCAGTAGAGCTATAGCAACTCTATTTTCATTATTGTTTTCATCTTTTAGGATTGCGTAATCTCCATCGAAGGACATAACTACATAATTTATTGGTATCATATATAACACTCCTTATAATAGGCTTTTTAATTTATTATATATATAAATTGATTGTGGGTAAAGTGGGGAGGGATAATGAAGTGTTCTTATCAAAGTTATTTGGAAAGTATTTCTATTTATTGTTACTTTATATAACAAATTATGATAAAATAACAATAAAATGATAATTGTGGGGGGACATTATGAAGAGACTTGTAAGTGTAGTAATTGCTATAGTAATTACATTATCATTAGTAGGGTGTGGAAAATCAGAAAATGAAGTTATAACTAATGCTATTAGAGATGGAAAGGAAGCTCTTGCCATTAGAGAATATGATAAAGCGTTACTATCATTTCAAATAGCTGTAGATAATAAAACAAAAGACTCAAAGGCAATTGTTCTTTATGAGATTGTGGATGGATATTTAAAGGCTAAGGAAGCTTATGAGGAGGATAAAGTGGAGGAAGCTAAGGTTATATTAGATGATATTAATAAAGAGTATGAGAAGTATATTATAAAAGAAGATATAGATAAACTGAGAGACAATGTGGAGGAGAAGATTAAAGTAATTCTAGAAGGAACAAAGGAAGAGAAGGAAATAATTGAGGGAATTTCTAAAGTAAATAAATTATCTAAAGATAAAAAGTATGATGAGTGTAATGAACTACTAGAGGAGTTATCAAAGAAAAAGTTAACTGATAAGCAGAAGTCTCAAATTGATGAATTAAAGATTAAACTGCAGGAATCTATAGAGGAACTTGAAGAGAAGGAAGAAAATCAAGAGGAAAATGATAGTTCTCAAGATGAAGATGGCAATAATAATTCAAATAGCTCTAGTGGCAGTGGAAATAGTTCAGGAAGCGGAAGTAATTCAGGAAGTGGCAGTAGAAATAACTCTGGAAGTGGAAGTGGAAGCGGTTCAGGTAGTGGAAATTCGGGTGGAGACTCAGGAAAAGAAGAGTATATTCCAGATGACAAGCCAGAAGATAAACCAGAAGATAAGCCCGAGGAAAAACCAGAAGAAGAGCCTGAGGAAAAACCAGATGACAATGGTGGAAGCGACGGTGATGGTAATGAGGGCACACCTGAAGATGAAGGTAGTGATTCCGATAATGAAGGTAATAAAGTAGATGCAGGAAGTAATTAAATAAGTTCTAAGTGCATTATAGTAACTACTCAAAGATAATTTCTTTGAGTAGTTTTATTTTGTGAAATAAAGGTTATTTCATAGTGATATAGAATAAGTTAGTGTAATATTATGTAAAAAGGTGAGGGGTGTAAGGTGGATATAAAAAAGTATAGGGAAGATATTATTATAATACTTGTAACAATTTTATTAGGGGGAATGATTATTTTCTTTTCCGATAAAATATTTCAGCGTGGATTTTTATCAGACAAAATGAATCAAGGTGTACAGTACTATAAGGGAGAGGTAGTAGAAATTCTAAATGAAAAACTTCAAGCTGATAATTATATAGATGATATAGAGCTTGGGTATCAGCAGTTAAGGGTTAGAATTATTGAGGGACCATATAAAAATCAAGACTATGAGGTCACAAACAATATAAGTAGGCTATATAACACTATTGTAAAAAAAGATAGTAAAGTAATAGTTGCCATGTATTACGTAGATGGAGAACTAAATGATATGTCTATATCAAGTTTTAAGCGAAATCATATTCTAGGTATAATGGTTGTGTTATTTTTAGCAGTAGTACTTTTAGTAGGTGGCTTTAAAGGACTGAAGGCAATTATTTCTTTGGTATTTACAATCATATGCATAATATTTTTAATGTTACCAATGATGTTAAGAGGGGTAAATCCAATATTTGCAGCTATATTAATTTCGATTTTAAGTACAGCAGTTACTTTAACTGTAGTATCAGGAATAAATAAAAAGGGATTAGCTTCAGTTGTAGGAACTGTACTAGGGGTTATGATTGCAGGGGTTCTTGCTTATGTCTTTGGTAATTTAACAAATCTTTCGGGAATAAATAGTGAGTATGCAGAAAATATTCTTTATATATCAGAATCAACAGGACTACAGATTAGAGGAATTCTATTTGCCGGAATATTAATTTCTGCATTGGGAGCAGTAATGGATGTAGCTATGTCCATATCATCTTCTGTATTTGAGATCTATAGCATTAATAAAGAACTTAAAGTTAAAGACCTATTTAAGAGTGGAATGAATATAGGGCGAGATATAATTGGAACTATGACTAACACGTTAATATTAGCCTTTGCTGGAGGATCATTAGGGACTTTAATTTTAATTTATTCATCTAATATGAATCCTAATTTTCTATGGAATTTAGATGTGTTAGGAATAGAAATAATTCAAGGGTTGGCAGGAACTATAGGTATAGTTTTGACAGTACCTATAACTGCTATAATATCTGCTTATTTATGTAAAAGTAAAAGGATAGTGGGTTTAAAAGTTAATAGTAAATAATAAGAGAAATAAGAAAATGTTTGGGAGCATATTAATGTAAAGTAATATCATTAATATGCTCTTTTTATGTAAACTTTTTAGCTCTTTGTAAAGTTAAAGTTAATGAGAGTTGATACAAAATATGTAAAAATGGTGATATAATGGTAGTGAAAATATTTTCAGAGGGGATGGTTAAATGAGAAAAAAGAATAATAAGATTTTAAGCTTACTTATATCATTATTATTCACGGTGACTTACACTTTAGTGCCAAGTATGGTTGCTTATGCAGCAGATACGGCAGAGGGGACAGAAGTAGTTGTATTTGAAGAAGAATTTACAGGAGCTAGAGAAAATGTAAAGCCAGTAGGATCAGACTGGAAGATTACAAGAAATGGAGAAAAAGTTGAAGTGTTGGATGGGTATGATAGTGGTGGAAACTATGGTAAAGCAAGTCCATCTCTCGGCTTTGGAAGATTAAATGGAAGTACAGAAGAGACTTTAGAAACACCTGAGTTTAGTTTGCCGGCAGATGGAAAGTTAAGCTTTTGGTATAAAGGAATACCAGGGCAAGGTCCAATAACTTCGATCTTTAAATTAGAAATTAAAGTTAATGGGATTTGGCAAGAAATACAGGTACCAGATAGTACTGCAACAGTAGCAAATATATATGAAGTAGCTATTCCACAAGCTACTACAGCAATAAAGTTTACATTTACTAAAGATTCGGGAAATCTTGGAATAGACGATATAAAACTTACTTATGTAGAGGTTCAAAGCGACGTTATTTCTATTGATAAAGCAAGAGCTTTAGAAGCCGGCACTGAAGCTACAGTTAGAGGAGTAGTTTCTTTTAATGATAGAAATAAGACTGTGCACATAGAAGATGCTACAGGTGGAATTGCTATTTATGATTCATCAAGTTTATTAACTAACATGGTGAAGGGTCAATTAGTAGAGGTAAAGGGGACTTTAACTACTTTTAATGGCTTAGTTGAAATAGTACCTACAGAAGCAATTGAAATTATATCAGAAAATAATACATTGCCTACACCAGTAGTCACTGTGGCACAATTAAATGCAGGAAATCATGATTCACAATATGTTAAGGTTGAAAATGTAATTATAGATGTAGCTAACAAGACTTTAACTCAAGGTAATGATGTTTTAAATATTTATTTTATGCCAGAGAATATTAATGTTCAAACAGGGAATAAGGTAAATGTAGAAGGAACTATGGGAAGTAATAATGGTAAGGTTCAAATCTATGGTTCATCATGCACATTTATAAAAGTGGATGATGAAATAGTTCCACCTGTTGAGGATGAAGTGGTGACTGTTCTTGAAGAAGGATTTAAGATAGGTAGTAATAATAAGAAAGCTTTACCAGTAGCTGAAGGTTGGGTAATGACTCAAAAAGGTGAAGAAGTTACTGAGATAGGTGGATACGATTCAACTGGCAATTTCGCTAAGGGAAAGCCATCAATTGGATTTGGTAGAGATGTTAAAAGAGGAGATGCAGAAACTCTTCAATCACCAGAATTCTTATTAAAGGGGACTGGTACTTTAAGTTTTTGGTATAAGGCTCAAAGCACTAGTGCTGATGACTTATCTGAATTTAAAGTAGAAGCTAAGGTTAATGGAACATGGACAAGTTTAGAAACACCAGATATTACAAAGCAAGGTGATTATGAAGCTACCCTTGATTCAGCTACAACAGCAATAAGACTTACTTATACTAAAGCTTTAGGAAATCTATCAGTAGATGATATAAAGGTTACTTACAAGAATGATGTAGAGGGGCTTGTAACAATCGAAGAAGCAAGATTACTTCCAGGTGGAACTAAGGATGTAGTTGTTAGAGGTGTTGTTTCTTTTAATGATAGAAATCAAACTCTTCACATTCAAGATTCTACAGGTGGAATCTCTATTTCTAACTATAATACAACAATTGATTTCTCCAAGATAAAAAAAGGAGATAGAATTGAAGCAAAGGGTACTATTGGAAAGTTTAGAGGATTAATTCAAATAACATCAAGTGAAGATATAAAAGTACTATCAGAGAATAATGCAACAACTCCTGTGGAATTAACTATTAAAGAGATTCTTGAAGGAAATCATGATTCACAATATGTAAAAATAACTAATACGGTTATAGATGTTGAGGCAAAGACATTAACTCAAGGTGAGGATGTATTAGACATATATTATATCCCTAGCGATATCACTGTTAAAACAGGCGATATAGTTAATGTAGCAGGAACTATGGGAAGATTTAACTCAGTAATTCAAATCTATGGCTCATCATGTACATTTACTAAGGTGGAGGGAGCAGATACAGAGGCCCCAATAATAGTTCATACACCAGTTGAGGTTACACCTATTGATGGAGACTTAAGGGTATCTGCAGAAGTTACAGACAATAGTGAAGTTGAAAATGTTACGTTATCTTACAGGCCTGTTGGAGCGCAAGATTTTAAAGAAATTAAGATGGATAAGTCAGGAGAGAATTATTCAGCTGTAATATCTAAGGGAGAGCTTAATCTTTTAGGGGTAGAATACTTCATTAAAGCTTCAGATGGATTAAATATTTCTAGAACACCAGCGGAAGGAGTTTATACTGTAAAAATTACAGATGAAGATATCCTAGGACCAGAAATATATAATTTGACACCAGCAGAAGGAACAAGTGTTGGTGCTGAAGGAAGACCAACAATAAGTGCTTTATTGAAGGATAAGACAGGCGTTGCTGTTGATTCTATAAAGCTATATTTAGATGGAAAGGATGTTACTTCAAAAGCTGTTATAACAGCAGAATCAGTATCCTATGTTCCAGCTGAAGATTTAGAAGACGGAAGTTATAAAGTTAAAGTTGAAGCTAAGGATGTTAATGGATATGCAAGTGTTAAAGAATGGTCCTTTAGAAAGGGAAGTTTATCACATTATTTTGGGCAACTTCATGCTCATACGAATATTTCTGATGGAACAGGAAGTTTAGATGATGCATATACTCATGTGAAAAAGGCAGGTGCAGATTATTATGCAGTAACAGACCACTCAAACTGGTTTGACAACGATACTTCTGGAAGCCTAGCAGATGGTTCAGCGAGTACAAAGTGGACAAAAGCACAAGCAACTTCTAATAAATATAATGATGAAGGAAACTTCACAGCAATGTATGGATATGAGATGACTTGGTCTGGTTCAACAGGAGGATGGGGACACATGAATACCTTTAATACTCCAGGATTTGAAACAAGGACTAATAAGGCTATGGGGCTTTCAGAATATTATTCAGCTTTACAAACACAGCCACAATCAATATCTCAATTAAACCATCCAGGAACAACCTTTGGAGATTTTAATGATTTTGGGTTTTATAGTGCAGCAACAGATAGAGTTGTTACATTAATTGAAGTAGGAAATGGTGAAGGTCCAGTAAGAGGAACAGGATATTTCCCAAGCTATGAATATTATACAAGAGCATTAGATAAGGGTTGGCATTTAGCTCCAACTAATAATCAAGATAACCATAAGGGAAATTGGTACACATCTAATACTGCCAGAACAGTAATTATTTCTGAGGACAACACTAGAGAAGCTCTATATAATTCTATGCAAAATATGAGTGTTTACTCTTCAGAAGATTCAAATATGACTATTGATTACACAATAAATGGGCAAATGATGGGAACTTCACTTAGAGAAGATGTTAATAAGCTCAATTTTAAAGTTAATGTAGCTGATGATGATGCAATAAGTAAGGTTTCAGTTATTGCTAATGGTGGAGTAGAGGTCATTTCTAAAACATTTAACAGCAATAATGTAGACTGGGAATTTGAATTAAATCCAGAATACACCTATTATTATATTAAAGTAGTTCAAAAAGACAAAGATGTAGCAATTACAGCACCGATATGGGTTGGTTCAACAAGTAGTTTTGGAATAGAAAAAGTTACTTTAAATAATGACGTAGTTCTTCCAAATGATAAGGTTGAGATTTCAACTTCAGTTTATAATAACGAGAAAAAAGATATAGCAAATGTTAGAGTGGAACTATTTGTTGATGAGTTAGCAGAGACTAACAAAATTTATGAAGAGGTTATAGCTAATTTGGTATCAACAAAACCTCAAACAGTTAAATTTAATTGGACTCCTACCAAGATTGGCTCATACACAATTTATTCTAAAGTTACTATGAATGTGGATGGCAGTGATAAAATCTTTACTAATAGTGTAAAGGTAAATGTAGTAAATCCTGAAACTACTTATAAAGTGGTTCTTGATGGAGCTCACGTAAATCAATATATTACTGGTAACTATGCGGGAAGTTATACTGAGCTTAAGAAATTACTAGGAGAAAGAAATATAATATTATCACTAAATACAGAGAAAATAACTGAAGAAACCTTAAAAGACGCAGATTTATTTATCCTTACAGATCCTCAAAGCGTTGATAAGTCTGATTTTAATTTAGTAAAAAGCAAGCTAAATAATAGCGAAGTTGATGCAGTATCAGCTTATGTGAAGGCTGGAGGAAATATTGTTGTAACAACTATTGCTGACTATAAGGATGGAACAGGGGAATACAGCAATGATAAGCAGTTAAACCCTCTTCTTGAGAAAATTGGAACAGCACTTCGAATTAACGATGACCAAGTTGTAGATAACACTACTAATGGTGGGCAGCCATATAGATTATATCTTAGTAGATATTCTTCACCACTATATAACTTAGTGGATGGAATAGAAGTTGATAGTACAACAAATGAACTTAAAACTTATAGCTTTTACAGTGGTGCATCAGTAGTTTTAGCCTCAGGTGCAACAGGAGAAAATGTAGATTTCTTAGTTTCAGGGCATAGTACTACAACAACTTCAGATGCAGATAATGCAGGTGATAATGTACCTGTGCAGATGGGTAAGGTTAATGTAATTGGGGCTGAAGAATTAGATAATGGCTCTAAGGTCGTAGTTGCAGGAAATACCTTCTTCTCTGATTTTGAAACTAATGGTACTAATGCAGATACTTATTCTAACAAAACTATTGTTGAGAATATAGTTGAATGGATGATGCCGAAGAGAGAAGTTGAAAAAGTAGATATCGCAGACCTTATAATTGATGAAGATGGAAATAGAATACCAGACTTAAAAGGAAAAGAAGTTACAATAGAGGGAACTGTAACTTCACAATCTGAGGCAGTACAGCCAAAGAACTCCTTCTTTGAAGTAATATATGTTGAAGATGAAACAGGTGGAATATGTGTGTTTGGTGTATCTGAGACTGAATTAAAGGTAGGACAAAAAGTTAGAATAACAGGTGTAGTTGATGATTATCAAGGAGAATTTGAAATTGCAATTACAGATGAAGATTCTCAAGTTGAAATTCTTGATGAAAGTATAAATTCTATAAATCCTACAATGCTTTCAACTGGTGATAGTATGCTACCAGTTCAAGGTGGAAAACTTGTTAAGGTGGAAGGTAAAGTTGTGAATATGGATACTTCAAATCTTTATATTGATGATGGAACAGGTGTATCTAGAGTATATGTAGAAGGATATATCTGGGATGGAATCAATGAAGATATGAAGGGTAAATGGGACCAAGAAATCGAAGTTGGGGACACTGTATCTGCTATAGGACTTGCGTCTTATGATCCAGAAGGACCAAGACTAAGAGTTAGAGATACTTCAGAAATAGTCTTAGAAGAAAAAGCTGTGGAGACTCCAGTAAGCAATGAAGAACCAGTTATTAATGGGATTGAAGATGTAACAATTAAGGTTGAAGATAAATTTGAGCCAATGACTGGAATAACAGCGACTGATAAAGAGGATGGAGACTTAACTTCAAAGATTAAGATTGAAGGTGTTGTAGACACTAACAAGGCTGGAGAATATACTTTAACTTATAGTGTAACTGACAGCGACAGTAATACCACAACAGCAACTAGAAAAGTAGTTGTTAAGGGTGAAGATAAGCCAGATGAGACTAATGAAAAGCCAGTTATAAATGGAGCTAAAAATATAACAATTAAGGTTGGAGATAAGTTCGACCCAATGGCTGGAATAACAGCTACTGATAAAGAGGACGGAGACTTAACTTCAAAGATTAAGGTAGAAGGCTCTGTAAATACTAAGAAGTCAGGGAAATATACTTTAACTTATACTGTAACTGATAGTGACAATAATACATTAACAGTTACAAGAGTAATAACAGTTAAAACCAATAGTTCAATTCCACAAACAGGTGGAGATAACTCAAGAGCTATAATGTTAGTTATTGCAGTATTAGTTATTGGAGCAGGAGCTGTGTTAGTAATTAAAAATAAAAAAGATAAGAAACAAAAATAAGAATTAAAGAAAGCTTGAGCTTCCAGTGAGAAGTTCAGGCTTTTTAATATTTAAATTGAAATTATTAAGTATGTAACACTTGTTACATACATCTTAAGATAAATAAATTATAATAAAATCAATGAAAGCTTAATTAAGGATTTAATAGGGGGAGATTTTAGATATGAAAAGAAATATTATTAAAATACATGAAGAAAAATGCAATGGATGTGGGCTATGTGTTACGGCTTGCCATGAAAAAGCTATAGATTTAGTTGATGGTAAGGCAAAGCTTATAAGTGATATATACTGTGATGGACTTGGAGATTGTTTACCAAATTGTCCAACAGGTGCTATAGAGATGATTGAAAGAGAAGCAGATGAGTACGATGATGATGCTGTAAAAGCTAGAATAAAAGATTTAGATGGAAATGAAAATAAAGAGGTAACACCTAAGAAAATAGAAGAAAAAATGCCATGTGGTTGTCCAGGAACTATGGCAAAAGTTATAGAAAGACCATCAACAGGCAATGTTAAATTGAGTATTAGAAAACCAGCTCAACAAGAAGCTTCAGAGGTGAACACTTCAGAACTAAGACAGTGGCCAGTACAATTGAAACTAATAAATACTTCAGCACCATATTTAAATGGAGCACATTTACTTGTGGCAGCAGATTGTACAGCTTACGCCTATGGAAACTTTCATGAAGACTTCATAAAGGACAGAGTAACTGTAATAGGATGTCCAAAACTAGATGACAATAAGTTCTATGAAGAAAAGTTAACCGAGATTTTATCAAAGAATGATATAAAAAGCATTACTGTAGTTAGGATGGAAGTTCCGTGCTGTGCAGGAATTGTTGCGACCGTTAAAGGGGCTATGCTAGCTTCGGGAACAATTGTAAATTATAGAGAAGTTATCATTGGAACTAATGGAGAAATAATAGAATAGAAATAGAGAAAAGAGAACTAGGTTTACTTAATTAAGTGAGTCTAGTTCTCTTTTAATGAAAGTTTATTGATTTAATTGTACTTTTTCGTTGCCCATAAATGAGTCAGTGATTTCTTCAGAATTAACATCATATTCTATGCTTTATTCTCCTCGTATCTTAACTCCGTGCAGATTTTTACCATAATAATATCCTTATTTGCATATTGCAATTGTGTAATTACAAAACTATCCTCGGAAATTTAAAAACAGTGTTTTAGTTAGATCTTGTCCTTGCTAATATAATGATAAGCATACACAAAAGAATTTAATGTAAAAAAATTTAAAAAATGTTAAAAATAGTAGGTGTAAATTCTGGTTATGTTATAATTATATATAAAAGGAGGGAGATAATTTGAAGAAAAAAATAAGTGTAATATGCTTAATAGTAATTGCATCACTAACACTTACAGTATCTGGATGTGGAAAAAAATCAAGGTTTTCTAAAGATGAGAATATAGAAACATTCTTGGATGAACTTCTATATGAAATGGTACTAATGGATCCAGAGAGTGCTAACTTTTTAAATTTTAATGAAGAGATAGTTGGAAACCCGTTACCTAACGATAAACTCACAGAAATTGGGTATGAAAAAGATGCTGAGAATACTGAGCTATATAATGAAGCAATTGAAAGAATTTCTGACTTCGATGATGGTGAGTTAGAGCCTCATGAACTAGTACAAAAGGATAGTTTAGAGTGGTACTTAAATAATCAAGTAGAAGCTCATAATTTTTATGACTATCAATTCTTTGTTAATTATGGTGGATTTCAAACTGAATTCTTTGACCTTATGAATAATTTTCATGAAATAAACTCCCTAGAAGATGCAGAGGATTATATAGCTAGGATTAAAGGCTTTGAACCAAAGATGAAAGAATTAACTACTATGATTAATTCTCAAGAGGAAAAAGACTTATTACCTCCAAAATGTATTTTCACAAAAACTATATTAATGATAAATAATCAAACTAAATTTACTGACATAAATGAAAATTCTACTTATAAGTCTTTCGTGGACAAGATTAATAAGATAGACAGTATTGATGAAGAAAATAAGCAAAAGCTTATTACCGAAGTTGAAAACTTGTTGACAGAATCAGTTTATCCAACTTTAAAAACTTATAGAGACTTATTAATGGAACTAAGTCAGGAGGCTGATCGAGATGAGGTTGGATTATGGAGACTGCCAAGAGGGGATGAATATTATCAACACTTATTAAATTATCGTACCACTACAGATTATACAGCTGAAGAGATTCACTCTATGGGGCTTAAAGAAGTGGAAAAAATTCAAGGAGAAATACGTACGCTACTTGATGAAATGGGCTATAAAGATATGACTGCAGTTGAGGCAATGAACAATATAAGTTCACAAAAGGTTATAATGGAACCAGATAAAATAATAAGCCAATACAAAGATATAGTTGAGAAAACAGAACCCTATTTATCAGAGCTTTTTGAAGAGAATATTATTCCTAAAACACCTGTAGAGGTAAACCCTATATCCGAAGAGTTGGAGGGATCTATTGGAAATTCTTATCAGAGGCCTTCTAGAGATGGAAAAGTTCCAGGCACTTTCTTTGTGGATGTTTCCTATGGTCATGGAGTTGCTAATATGGAGACACTATTATTTCATGAAGCAATACCAGGACATCATTTACAGATGGCTGTTCAAGCAGAGATGCCATATATTCATCCAATATCAGAAATGACATATTATACAGCATTTGTTGAAGGCTGGGCACTATATGCTGAAAAACTTGCCTATGAATTAGGGATTTACAGTAGTAATGAAAGTAAATTAGGATATCTTCAAAGTGAACTTTTTAGAGCAGCAAGGTTAGTTGTGGATACAGGACTTCATTATAAAAAATGGTCACGTATGGATGCAATAAAATATATGATTGAGGTTACAGGTTATTCATACGAGAATGAAATTGATCGTTATATTCAAATGCCAGGGCAAGCAACGGCTTACAAAATTGGGGAAATGAAGATTTTAGAGCTTCGTGAAAAAGCCAAGAAGGAACTGGGAGATGACTTTAATTTAAAGGCTTTCCACACAGTGATTCTGGAAGATGGGAATGTACCTCTGGAAGTACTTGAATATAAAGTAGATAAATATATTGAAAGTATGAAATAACTGATTTCATGAAATTAGATATAAATTTATGTTTAAAAGACGTTCGTAAGTGGATGTCTTTTTTACTTATATTTAAAAAAGAATATAGCATATATAAATGTATAAATAATAGAAAAGTATTAAACTTTACAAGGCGTTATGGTAAAATAATTAATATAAAACATATTATGTAATAAAACTGAAATAAATTTTGGTGGTGATTTAAGTGGCTAAACTAAGAATTAATACTTCTCTATAATTGCATTGCAAGGGAAGTATTAATATAAAAAATATAAGTTATGAAAAGACTCTAAACATAGCTGAAATATTATCCTTTGTACTGCAATTTAATTTTAAGTATTAAATTTAATTTGTAGGAGGATATTTAGATGAAAAAGTATATAAGAAAAAATTTGTTAGTGATTATAGTATTTGTATTGGTGCTATTAATAGAAAATACAGCGGCAATTTGGGTTCAGTTTTTAAAGGGCGATCTTTTAAATCTTGCCATAGATGGGGAAATGCAGAGAACTTTATATAAGGCTATGTTACTTTTAGGAGCTATATTAATAGAGATTATGTTTATGTATTTTGAATTTATCTCTACTAATAAGTTTAATTATTTATGCATTAAGGATTTAAAGGAAGATGTATTTAAAGCTACCCTTAGAAAATCATATCCAAGGTTTAATAAAAGTAGTATTGGAGAGTATGTATCTAAATTCACTAATGAGATTGAGACTGTGAAAGGTGCTTATTTTACAAGTATTACTATGCTTATAATGTTCAGTATGAAAATTGTTTTTGTTTCTGGAGCTTTGATTTGGCTTAATTTGAAACTGGCTATAGTAACTTTAATTTTACTTACCATGCCATTATATGTTCCAAAGCTGGCGGAGAAAAGATTAAAGAATTCTCAAAATAGTTTTCTTAAAAATATGGAGAGCTTTTTAGAAAAGCTTAATGATTTTTTACAGGGCTTTGAGATTATAAAGAATTTTTCTGTTGAGAGAAGGATAATGGAGAGTTTTAGAAAATATAACGATGGAGCTATGAAAAGCAGTTATGTTAATGCTAATACTCAATCCCTAGTGAGAATTGTTTCAGCCTGTATGTCTTATTTTTCATACTTTGTGGTGGTGGCATTCTCCGCATATTTAGTTCTTGTAGGGGAATTTAATCCAGGACAATTCTTTATAGCAGTGAATATGATTGATCAATTAAGCTATCCTATTATAGCTATTTCAGGATGCATTCAAGGTGTTATTTCTGTTAAAGATTTAAATGATAGCATTATGAATTATTGTAATGAAGAAGAGTATTTGCTTAAACACGGGATGAAACTTCAAGGGTTTAAGGAACAAATTGAGTTTAAGAATATATCCTTTGCCTATGAGGAAGATAAGCCTATTTTGGATAATGTATCTATGACCTTTGAAAGAGGAAAGAAGTATATTATTAAGGGAAGAAGTGGCTTTGGCAAGACTACTTTGATGAATCTATTTCTAAAGTATTATAATCCCAATGGAGGAGAGATTCTTATTGATAATATGTCCGTTGAAGATATAGATAATATTTATGATATTTTATCCGTAGTGAGACAGGATAATTTTATCTTTAAGGATACTTTGAGAAATAATCTTACCATGTTTGAAGATATCTCTGATGAAAAGTTATTTCAGGTCCTCGAAAGATTAAATCTTCATGGGTTTGCAAATAAAGAATCTTTAGATATGGGTATAGGAAGTGGAGGAGCATCTCTTTCAGGTGGGGAAGCTAAGCGTATTTCTATTGCTAGAGCCTTGATTAGGGGAAAGGATATTCTTATTTTAGATGAACCTTTGGCTAATTTAGATAAAGAGACTACAAAGATATTAGAAGAAGAGATTTTATCTTTAAGGGATTTGACAGTTATTATGGTAACCCATGTTATTAGTGAGGAAGCTGAGGCAAAGTTTGATGGAATTTATAATTTTGCTTAGGGTAAATTATTAGAATAAATTAAATAATTATATAAAAAGGCTATGCTTAGAAAGTTTTATTAATAATTTCTAAGCATAGCCTTATATTTATTTTCAAGGCTAGTATTAAAAGCTCTTCAGAGAAAGACTCAATGCTACTATATTCAAAAGGGAGAATTTCATTTATGTTTTTATATATATAAAACCTCCGTTAATTAAATAGAACATCTCCATTTTCATCTATATAAAACCATTGTTCACCCTTGCGAACGGGAATAGGATATGAATTGTAGGCAATAACTTCATCATAAAGTTTGTCCTTTAAAGTTTTAGTTTTTATATTATAATAGCCCCATTTTTCTTCTAATTTTATTAAAATAAGGTTTCCTCCAGTATTTAATATTTCATCATATTCAAGAGGGATAAGTTCATTTCTCATGGTATCAATAACACCATATTTATTACCTTTTGCAACTATAAACAGATTGTCTTCTATATAATTAAGCTGGTTATATTCAGGTGGCAGAATTTCAATTCCTCTTTCATTGATGCACCCCATAAGTCCAATGTTGTAGACTGTATAAAGTCCATTCGTCATAGGATATATGTCATCATAGGTAGTTTTAAAGAGGATTTCTCCAGTAGGACTTAGAGCCATGGCTTTTTCAGCACCGTTGTCATTAAAGTAATATGAGATAATACAAGGAGTGTCTAGATTTTGAGAAAAATCCATAGGAGGTTTTGAACAAAAGGTTGAAGGGTCAATATCAACAAGTTCGCCTTCTGTATTAATTATCATAGGATTTCCATCTATACTAACACTGGCTAAGCCATTAGTAAAAAAGAATGGATAATCATAAACTGCATCAATGACTAATTCTCCTTTTGTATTTATACAGCCACATTTATTATTAATCTCAATAGAGGCTAAACCATTTTCATCGAAGGAGCTTGCGAAATTATATATTGGTTCAATAACAATTTCTCCTTGAGAGTTAATAAAGCCGGATTTGTTGTTTACGGTTATGGATGTTAAGTTGCCATAAGTGCCGTTATTAAAGAACACAATATAGCTTGAGGCGAAGGGTTCGATAATAGCTTGGGTATCCAAATTTACAAAGCCATATTTTCCGCCTAAGGTTAAGCTTACAGTATTTTCTTCATCATACCAAGGATTTACATCAGTATAAATTGTAGGAATACTGAAGTTTGTAACTAGGTCAATAAGGCCTTTCTTGCCGTCTTCTCCAGTAATAATTGCTATTTTATGCTCAGGCGTATGGTTTGAAACTATTATTGATTCAGAAGAAATAAAATCCACTACAGTTTTACCATTAAGGTCTATACAGCCATATTTACCATCTTTTTTTACAGAAATTAAATCTGTATAAGTTTGCTGTGCATCTTCATAGATAAAAGGGATTACTTCCTTATTGTTTTTGTCTATGACACCAAAGAAGCCGTCCTTTTTTACTACTGTTATATCATTCATAAAATATCCAGAGGTTTCATAAGTTGGGTCTATAACAAACTCACCAGTTTCGTCGATAAAGCCATAAAGTCCATCAACCTTTACGCAGCCTAAATCCTCTGAAAAGGGGAGGGCTTCCTCAAAGACAATTTTGTCCTTAGTTTTATCACAGCTAGTTAAAGCTGCTAGGAAAAGCAGAGTAGTTAAGATTAACATAAACCTATTAAATATTTTCATAGTTCCTCCTTAAGGATTGTTATTTTAATTCGTTACCATTGGAGTCTATATAAAACCATTGTTCATTTAAGGATACAGGAATTAGGCCTTCATTTATTGTGCGAATTTCATCATAGATAGGTTCAATTAAAGTTTTTGTAGCTAAGTTGTACATACCCCACTTATCATTTTCCTCTAAATATAAAATGTCCGAAGTCGTAGGAGTAATTTCAGTATATTTTGATGGAAGGAGCTCTTTAGAAGTTTTATTTATCACACTTTTTTTATGATTTAAAGTGGTGATAAATAAGTCTTTATTTATTTGAAGGATATCATCATAAATTGGAGGGATAATTTCTATGCCTCGCTCATTTATATATCCAGCTTTAGAGTTTATAAAAACTTTAGCTAGCCCATATTTAAAATCTGAAATATTATCATAGTTACTTTCAAAGAGTAAGTTTCCTGATTTGTCCATACATATAGAGCTAGTTGAATTATCTAATTGATAAGAAACGTAAAAGAAACTCTCATAGCTATAAAAATATAAAAATTCTTTTGGTGCTTCATAAATAACATCACCATTGTAATTTATAATGAAGATCTGATTATCTAGAGCTACAGTAGCTAGTCCGTTTTGAAAGCTTGTTGCTGAAGAGTAAGTTGGTGGAATAACAACGTCTCCAGAGGTGTTAATATAACCAAATTTATCGTCTTCCTTAAAATATGTAAAGCCTTCAGAAAAATTCAAAGCGCTTTCTATAGTTGGAGGAATAACTACCTCATCTAAAGTATTGATATATCCGTATTTATTATCTACATATATAGCGGCTAACCCGTCATTGAAAAATATGAAATTATCATATTTGGGTTCAATTATGGTGTCATTAAGTAAGTTGATAAATCCGTATTTATTGTTGTCTTTTATGGTTAGGATGTTTTCATCAATATTAGAAGTGTAAATTTCTTTATAGATTGGTTCTATAGATAGGTCGTTATTCAAGTTAACTACACCCAATTTATCATTTAAAGTGATTAGAGCTATGGTAGAGTCAGAACTTGTTAATAACTTTATATCATCATAAGTGCATGGAATAAGAATATTTCCTGAAGTGTCTATGCAGCCATATTTATTATTGGATGTAACAAGGATGAAACTATCTTTTCTTTCAATTATTTCGTCATATTGGAAGGGGACAACTACATTACTATTTATATCAATAATTCCCCATAGACCATTTTCCTTTACAGCAGCTAAACCTTGGTTAAACTCTAATGCATCTTCAAATTTACTATTATCGTTACTACAGCCAAAGAGACCTATAAGAGATACTATTGAAGTTAGTACTAAAAGTAATTTTTTAATGATTTCAATCAC
>DALZNT010000072.1:0-18481 GCA_032005505.1 Clostridium sp.
GTAAACTTTATTACCGCCTTAAAAGGGTTTCATATCGCATTGGATAGAACCCTTTTTAGATGGTTTTAGTTTATAACTAGTTGATTTATTTTAATGCTATGGACCTAGTATGCTCTGAGCTAGCAAGTAGCCCCACCAACTAAGTGAAGTTTTGAATCTAAAATCTCTTGTTTACGTGCCCAAATATCATCTGAAAGTAATTCTTTTTCAATTGCTTCAAAGCCGATACGTTCGATTGTTTGAGATAAACGTTCTCCAGTTTGTCCTTGTTCTCTGTAAAGTAAGATTAATTTTTCTACTACGTCTAATGCTTCTTCTTTTGTTGTAAATATCTTGCTTAGTGGAATTCCATGAGCAATATTTTTACCCCATCTACCACCAATGTAGATTTTGTATCCCGTAGTACCATCTTCAATACAGTCGAAGTGACATTTACCAATACAACGTCCACAGTTGTTGCAAAGGTCTTTATCGATTTCTAAAATACCATCTTCAAGTTTAGAAGCTTTTATTGGACATGCTTCTACAACACTACATTTTTTACATCCATTACAACCATCTTCATCATAGTTAGGGATTCTTTGGCCAATAACACCGATGTCATTTAAGTCTGGTTTTACACAGTTATTTGGACATCCCCCTACTGCGATTTTGAATTTGTGTGGTAATTTAACCTTTGCATATCCGTTGAAGAATCTTTCATGAATTTCTTCAGAGACACCAAATGTATCGATTAAACCATATTGGCAAGTAGTACCTTTACAACTTACAACTGGACGAACTTTAGAGCCAGTACCACCAGTTACTAAGCCTTCTTTTGCAATGTATTCTTGGAATTTTTCGATGTTATCATAGTGAATTCCTTGACATTCAACTGTAAGACGAGTTGTGAAAGTTATAACACCATTACCATATAAATCTGTTGCTTCTGATAAGCATTTGTTTTGAGCAGTAGTGATTTTACCATTTACAGTTATAAGTCTGGCAGAGAAGCAATCAGTTCCTTTATTCCTTAAAAAGCCCATTGCTTTGACTCTTTTTTCATCTTCAGCAGTTACTTTAAGTTGAGTTATCATAGTTGTTTCCTCCATTTGTATAAAATTTTTATTATAATTCTACTTCAGAAAAAATAGAACCACCTTCAAGTACAAGAGTATTTGTGTAACCATAATGTTTCAAACGATTTTGTAATAGGTACGCACGTTTACCTTTGGCACAAACTAAGAGTAATTTGTCATCTAAACCATAGCCTTCTACAGGGCCTGTCACTTTTGTAAGGTCAATATAAGGAGCACCAGTAATAGAAGGAGCAATTGAAGCATCAATTATTTGATAACCTTCTGGCTTGTTAGTTTTATATTCAAATGGAGTAATTGTTGAAAATGCTCCACTGATTTTGTTAAGTAATACATTCACTGTATGAGAAAATGGATGGATTGCTGTAGAGAATGGTGGAGCATAAGCTAAGTCCATATTCTCAATATCTTCTAGGTAAGCATTGGTGGTAATAGCTGTTGCTGCAATATCAACCATTTTGTCAACGGCACCTTTACCAAGTACTTGAAGACCTAATAATTTCTTAGTTTCTTTATCAGCAATCATTTTTACGATAAATAATGATGCACCTGGATAGTAGTGTGCTTTATCGTCTACTACAGTTACAACAGAAGCAACATCAAAACCAGCATCTTTTGCTTGTTGTTCAGTTAAACCAGTACGGCCTACGTTTAATTCTGGTAATTTACAAACGCCGGTACCTAATACGCCATTATATTTTAAGTGGCCGCCAACAATATTTTTCGCTGCAACACGACCTTCGATATTTGCAGAAGATCCCATAGGAGACCAAGCAGGGGCTTTTGTGATGGAATTTGTTACGCAAGCACAGTCACCAACTGCATAGATGTCTTTATCATTTGTTTGTAAATATTCATTTACCTTAATTGTCTTATTAGGCATAAGTTCAATTGAGGTGTCTTCTAAGAAAGCGGTATTAGCACGAATACCCATTGCAAGAATTACTGCATCACATTTCATTGCACGTTTTTGTGTTTTAACTTTTTCAACTTTCTCTTCTCCAAGAATACCTTCAAGTCGAGTGTTAGTAAAAGTCATAATACCGTGATCAGCAAGATGGTTTTCTACATACTCACAAAATTCAAAATCGAAACCTGGAAGTACGTGATCTGCCATATCAAGAACAGATACTTTAACGCCTTGTAATGCTAAATTTTCAGCAACTTCAAGTCCGATGAAGCCACCACCAACAACGATAGCTCGTTTGATTTCTCCTGCTTCTACAGAACTTCTTAATGAAATTGCATCTTTTGGAGTTCTCATAAAGTAAACACCTTTTAAATCCACACCATCAAGGCTTGGCTTGATTGGATCTGCACCGGAAGCAATGACTAATTTGTCATATATTAATGTAGAGGGCTCATTCGTAGATAAATTTAAAGCAACTACGGATTTTTCTAATTGATTTACTTTAGTTACTTCCATTTGTGTTAAAACATTAACGCCTGTAAGTGAAGAAAAACTTTCTGGTGTGTTCACAATGAGACCAGAACTTTCATGAATTAAATCTCCAACATAGTATGGTAAACCACAGCCTGCGTATGAAATATCACTGCTTTTTGTTAAGAGGGTAACCTCTAAATCACGATTTTCTCTTTTTAATTTAGCAGCTACTTTTGTACCAGCAGCGACACCACCAACAATAAGTATTTTCACAAAATCACTCCATTTATCATTTATTTAACATACCTTCACTCTAAATATAGCATTTGAGTTAATATTAGGAAAGTGGTAATATCTTATTAGTATCATAGGAAAAACTGATGAACTTTTTGTTAATATATGTCTAAAATGCAAAATAGATATGGTATATATCAGAAGAAGGGTGAGATTATATGACAATTAAGCATTTACGTGTATTTATTGAGGTAGCAGAAAGCGGGAAAATGAGTATTGCAGCAGCAAAGCTTTATTTATCACAACCAACAGTAAGCCAAATAATAAAAGAATTAGAAGAACATTATGGGTTTTTATTATTTGAACGTTTATCTAAGAAACTGTTTATTACTGAGGAAGGGAAAAAATTACTCTATTATTCAAAGCAGGTTGTACAGCAATTTGATGAATTAGAAGGTAAAATGTTAGAGTCATCAAAGGCACAAGCATTCCGTATTGGTTCAACAATTACAGTAGGAAGCTGCTTAATCAACGATATTATTAAAGAATTTGAGCGTATCGATGATACTGTTGAAATCTATTCTTATGTGAATAATACACAAGCAATTGAAGAACAACTGTTAAAAGCTAACATAGATATCGCCTTAGTAGAAGGTATTGTTAAAAGTCAGGATTTAATAAGCATTCCAGTAGTTGATGATTATCTAGTATTGGTCTGTAATAAGAATCATCCATTAGCTGAAAATCGCCACTTTACAGTGGAAACACTGAATGATCAACGATTTGTGATGAGAGAAAAAGGGAGTGGAACAAGAGAACAGTTTGAGAATTACATAAATAAACAGGGGATTACAATTAAAGAAAGGGTGGTGGCAAATTGCCCAACAGCTATGATCAATGCTGTGATTGAACAAGGCTGCTTAGCGGTTTTATCGGTGAGATTAGTCCAAGAACAGATTAAAGATGGAAGTATCGTAGTTTTAAAAAATGAAGATTGTACATGGAATCGTTCCTTTTCTGTTGTATATCATAAGAATAAATTTCTATCACATAGCATTGTAAACTTTATTCAAGTTGCAGCAAGCTTTAAACGTCCACAAATTATGGATTTGATTGATAATTTGTCAAGTAGATAATCATAGTTATTTTCAATGATAGACTTAGGTAAAACTTAATTAAATTCAATCAAGGAATTTCTGAATGCGGATATCATCTTGTGGTACAGCTTGAGGTTCTATTTTTATTGACATAGCAATTTTTTCTTTCTGTTTTTGATTTAAAAAAGAAAATACAGGAAGTATTAGTTTGCATAAGAAATGTGGATTTAGAGAAATCGGTGTAAGAGAAAAAGTTGCTAGAATGAACAATAAAGGGTGGATGGATGTTGTTATGCTAGAACGAAGAAGTAAGGTTATAGGAGTTATTTAATTTAATGATAAATTGCTTAATTTTACACATAAATAACAATATATTTATATAAATTTCCAATAAAAATACACTTAGTTTAATGAAAATTAATGCTGGGTGTGTTTTGTTTCTTTGTGTAAATTTGGCTTTATATAAGGTGTTGAAAGGGTTTGGAAGGCAAAAATATATAGATAAAACGTTTTACTTATGATTGAAGCAATAAAGTATTATGTTAAAAAAGTTTATACAAAACATAAATACAATATATTGACATTAGAAAAAGCCGAGGTTAAAATCAAGATATAAGGTAAAACGTTTTACTTCATTTTTTAAGTAATCGTTTTACATAACAATTTTAAATTAAAAGGGAAGAGGGGAAAGTTATGAAAAAGAAGTTACTTTGTATTGCTTTAGCTTGCTTGATGATATTTGGTTTAGTAGGCTGCGGAAGCAAAAATGATTCATCTGGAGACTCTGGTAGTGAAGACTCAAAAATTAAGGTTGCCGTAGTTTATACTGGAAACCTAGGGGACAAGTCTTATAACGATTCATGTAATGAAGGTGCTATGAGAGCAAAGAATGATTTTGGAGTTGAAATTAAAAATCTTGAAGGTACAAGTGCTGAAGAATGGGAAGCCAACTTCCTATCAGTGTGTGAAGATGGATATGATTTAGTTATTTGTTCTTCTTCAAACTTAGAAGAGTACTTAAAAGAGCATGGTCCATCATATCCAGATACTAAATTTGCAATTATAGATACAACTGTTGCAGGAGACAATGTGGTATCTATAAGCTTTGCTCAAAACCAAGGTTCATTTTTAGCTGGTGCAGCAGCAGCTTTATTTACTACACATAGTGAAATCGAAGGTATAAACGATGAGGATGTAATAGGATGGGTAGGAGGAATGGATATTCCAGTTCTACATGACTTCTTCATTGGATATGAGCAAGGTGCAAAATACATTAATCCTAACATAAAAGTATTGCAATCCTTTGCAGGAACTTGGAATGACCCATTAAAGGGAAAAGAATTGGCATTAGCACAATTTGAACAAGGTGCAGATATCGTTATGAACGTTGCTTCTGGTACTGGTCCTGGAATCCTTGAGGGAGCAAAAGAAGCTGGAAAATATGCTATTGGTGTTGACTTAAATCAAGATAATGATCAACCGGGTTCAGTTATTACATCAATGATGAAGAGAATTGATAATGCTTGTTATTTTGCAATTCAATCAGTTGTAGAGGGAACATTTAAAGGTAATACTACTTCATACTTAACTCTTGCTGACGGTGGAGTTAGCTTAACTGATTTCAGTGTATTTAAGGATACAATCGGGGATAAATTCCCACAAGAAATTATGGATGAATTAAAGAAAATAGAAGAGAAAATTATTAGTGGTGAAATTGTAGTAGAAAACTATGAAGGATTTGGACAAAACAAATAATTTTAGAAATATAAATATTTAGTGCAAAGTGTAGCGATAATTTGTTTCAAAACAAGGAAAAGTATTTTAAAGCAATTGATACTTTATTAAGTATATTTTAATGCAAGTATTAAATCATTACATATATTTAAGGTGATAATTTAGTTTAATTTTAAAGAGATTGATTTAAATAAAGAAAAACTATTGTATATATGGCAGATGATAATACACAGGAGTGATATGAATGAAAGTACTAAATTTGGGTTCGCTTAATATAGATTATGTATATGATGTGGATTACTTTGTACGAGCAGGAGAGACTCAAGGCTCGTTAAATATGGACACGTTCTGTGGAGGAAAGGGTTTAAACCAGTCTATAGCATTAAGCAGAAGTGGAATTGAAGTTTGGCATGGTGGAGCTGTTGGGGCTGATGATTCAAAAATGCTTATAGATACATTGGAAGAAGCAGGAGTAATAACAAGCCTTATAAATAGAAAAGATGGCAAAAGTGGGCATGCTATTATTCAAAAGGTTAAGTCAGGAGAAAATTGTATATTGCTCCATGGAGGAGCTAATCACAAGATTACAAAGACGGATATTGCATTTATCCTTGGTAATTTTCAAGAGGATGATTATATAATTTTACAAAATGAAATTAGTGAGCTTCCTTATATAATAAAGGCAGCTCATGATAAGGGCATGAAGGTGGTGTTTAACCCATCTCCAATTAGCAAAGAAATTATGGATTATCCATTAGAATGTGCAGATTATTTTATCTTAAATGAAATAGAAGCTGCAGATATATGTGATGGTCATGGATTGGATGGAAATGAGTTAAGTGAAAAGCTGCATAAGTTATTTCCTAACTCTAAAATTGTCCTTACTCTTGGAGAAAAAGGTTCAATTTATAAGGATTCAAAGGTTACTTATCATCAGCATATTTTTAAGGTGAACGCAGTGGATACTACAGCAGCTGGAGATACTTTTACGGGGTTTTTTATAGGAGCTTTAGTATCAGAAAAACCGGTAAAAGAGGCTCTTGAAATAGCTGCTAAAGCTTCAGCTATTTCTGTAACGAGAAATGGTGCAAGTGTCTCTATTCCTACCATGCTTGAAGTGGTTGGTTACAACTGGAGCAATGTTGATAAATAGTGTAGAGAAATAAAAGGTAAATAATATAAATAAATGATATAAATAAATGATATAAATAAGATGAGATAAGAAGAGTAAATAGTAAGGATTTAAGGCCTAGAAGGTATATTCTATTTTCTAGGTCTGTTTTTATAAGTTGTAAAAGCAAGACAAGGATAAAATATGTCAATATTGTAAATTTGAAGTTTAATAATGTCATGGTATAATATAGTGAAGTATTAATGGATTGAGTGGTGAGAAGATGAAAGCAACATTAAAAGATATTGCAGGCGATACAGGATTTTCAGTAACAACGGTGTCTTTAGTTTTAAATAATAAGCCTAGCAAGATTCCAGAAAGCACTAAAAAAATCATCTTAGATTCTGCTCATAAATTGGGATATAGACCTAATCAATTAGCTGTTAGCTTGGTTAAGAAAAGGACAGATACATTAGGGTTAATTGTATCGGATGTAGGAAACCCATTCTTTTCAATTATGGCTAAGGGTGTAGAAGATATTTGCAGGGAAAATGGTTGGAATATGATTTTGTGCAATACTAATAATATGCATCAGTATGATTTAAACTATATAAATATGCTAGTAGATAAGGGTGTAGATGGAATTATTTATGGGATGTCAGGAGACTCCAACCTTCAAAATGCGGTTGAAAGCTGTAAGTTAATGAAAGAACAGGATATGGCTTTTATTATGGTGGACCGTTATTTTAAAGAATTAAATACAGCGTCCATTACTGTAGATCATGTATTAGGTGGATATTATGCAACAAAACATCTTATTGAATTAGGACATAGAAGAATAGCGTGTGTCACAGGTCCATTGCATTTAGATGATGTTATAGATAGGTTAGAAGGATATAAGAAAGCATTAAAAGAAGCAGGAGTTGAGTATGACCAATCTCTCATTTATGAAGGGAAATATATCATTGAAAGTGGGAAAGCTTCTGTTGAGTGGTTTATGAATACAAATTGTACAGCCATATTTGCTTTTAATGATATGACAGCCTATGGAATCTATTCTGAAGCAAAGAGAAAGGGAGTATCAATACCAAAAGATTTTTCTTTAGTAGGGTATGATGATATATACTTTTCAAAAATATTAGAAGCACCTTTAACAACAATAAGACAGCCTGTGTATGATATAGGAGTAAAAGCTACAGAAATATTGATAAATGCTATAAAAAAGAAAGAGAAGCCAAAGGAACAATTTATTTATCAACCTGAACTTATTGTGCGAGATAGTACCAAGGCTATTGAATAATTGAATATATCAAAAAATCCTGTCACTGATGTTAAGTGACAGGATTTTGTATGTTTATTAGCAAGGATTTTATTAGGGGAATGATAGAATCTCCGTGAGTGCTAGTCATCAATATGTTCGCCACCCCAAAGGCAAAGATTATGAAGAATAGGCATCAATGTTTTTCCTCTTTCAGATAGGTAGTATTCTACTTTAGGTGGAACTTGTGGATATTCATGACGAATAATCAAATCGTCAGCTTCGAGTTCTTTGAGTTGGTTACTCAGCATTTTATGAGTAATGCTTTCAAGCGCTTTCTTAAGTTCACCATATCTCATAACGTCTCTTTTCCAAAGCCAGAATAATATATTAAGTTTCCATTTGCCACCGATTATTGATAGGGCATATTCAAAGGGTTTGGAATTAACTTCAGGTTCATTTGACATAATAACACTTTCTTTTTGGGTAGTATCTAACAAAAAGTGCATACTGTTCAATTTGTTAGATTGATGATATTTTATAAGAAATCATTGAATAGGATAGTGAATAGTGAACTGTACCATAAGTAAATGAGGAAAAGAGAAATGCATTAAACAAATTCAGGCAATAAAAGTACGTTTTAAAATAAAATATACTTGTAATCAAAAGAAGTTTAAATTATAATTAAATATGTAAAATATAATATAACTTCAAAAATTTGAAAGGGGTTGATTAGATTATGAAAAAAGTAAAAAAGGTGATTAATCAATAACTTAATATGCGAGTACGCTAGGGATAACTATGCTTATTTGTGTACTCAAAAATTAGAACCCTTTTGTAAATAATGTGCAAATAGCACTTGCCAATGGGTGAGTGTTTTTTTGTGCAAAAAATTGGAGGTAATGTGGTGAATCTAAGTGAATATGGATGGAATGAAAAATATAGAGCAGGGTCTAAGGAGAAGGAGAAATTAATTTATGCACGTATTGTTGAAGTACAGAGACATTTATATAAAGTGGTATGTGAACATGGAGAAGTAAGTGCAAAGTTAAAAGGTACCTTTTATAAAAAAAATGAAAATAATGATTTTCCTGTAGTTGGGGATTTTGTTCAATTACAATTTAATAAAACAGGGTATTCATTAATAGAAAGTATTTGTAACAGAATTAGTTCATTTGCAAGGACAGATTTTTCAGGGCATGCGGCAGGCTATGTAAAAACTGTAAAGAGGCAAGTGTTAGCAGCTAATTTTGACTATGTTTTTATAGTATCATCTATGAATCATGATTTTAATATTAGTAAAATAACAAGATATATAAGTGTTGCTTTTCAGAGTGGTGCTAAAGCAGTAGTTGTTTTAACAAAAGCAGATATTTGTCATGATCCAGAATTATATATTTCTAAGGTAAGAGATATATCTAGAGATGTTGATATTATTGCTATTAGTGCAAAAACAGGATATGGATTAGAAAAACTTAATGATTATACGCAAGTAGGAAAGACCATAGTGTTACTAGGATCTTCAGGTGTTGGGAAATCCACATTAGTAAATACCATTACAGGAGAAGATGTGATGTCAGTAAATGGTATACGTGAGGGTGATTCTAAAGGTAGACATACAACAACTCACAGACAACTGATTATGTTAAATTCAAAGGGTATGATTATAGATACCCCAGGAATTAGGGAACTGGGAATGTGGGATTCTGAGGATGGAATTAATGATACATTTTCAGATGTGATAGAACTTATTTCAAATTGTAAATTTAAAAATTGCAGTCATAATAATGAACCAGGATGTGCTGTTAAGAGGGCAATTGAGGATGAAAAAATATCTATGGAGCGTTGGGATATGTATTGTAAATTAGTATATGAAAATAAATGGGGAATAAGTAAGGTTGCATATACAAAAAAGGAAAAATTACGCCAGAAAATAAGAGGGTGATGGGCATAAGTTGTTGAAATTAAACTTGTAGCTATGATAATCCTTATATATATTTTAAAGCTAAATATTATGGTATGGAATACTTTGTAATACAAATTATTTATGTTACAATAATTATGGAATAAATACTAATTTTGTGTAAATGTATATTTATTCCATGTATTTTGGGTTACGTATTGATAGAATTCTTATACTTTTAACTTATGCATTGCTTAAGCAGGAATAGCAAAGGTACAATATTAGTGGTTGAAGCTATATCTGTAATGAATATATACAAATGTATAAAATATACGGTCCTATAAATTTTAATGAACAATAAGTGAAACTCTAAATCTTTACTCTAAAGGTAATATGGATTTAGTTGAAAGAAGGAATAAATATTACAAGCTATAAAATCTTTTTATCCGAGGCTAAAATCTTTTCAAGATGGCTTTTTATATCATCAATTATTGGTATATTAGCTGGAAGTGTGGGTGCTATATTTAATTTGTCTCTGAGGGCTATAACAACTTTTAGAATTGCTCATCCCGCTATATTTTTAGGAATACCTTTAGGGGGCCTTGCAATTATATTTCTTAGTAAGGTTTCTAAGGACGCAGCTCAAGGTACTAATTTAGTTATAGAAGCTATACATACTAATGATCACCTGACCCTTCGCATGACGCCTATATATTTTTTATATACAATCATAACTCATCTATTTGTTGGATCTTGTGGGAAGGAAGGGACATCACTTCAAATAGGGGGAAGTATTGGGAACAAAATAGGAAGTGTTTTTAAAGTTAATAAAAAGAATAAATCAATTGCTACCATGTGCGGTATGAGCGCGGCCTTTGCAGCTCTTCTAGGCACACCAGTTGCAGCAACTATTTTTTCAATGGAAATAGCTAGTGTTGGAATTATGTATTATGCAGCTTTGCTTCCATGTTCAATTTCTGCCTTCATAGGATTCGGGATTTCTAAGATGCTTCATGCTGAATTTGATACATATACTGTAATGTCCATTCCACCCATTGACTCAATAGTTATTATCGAAATAATTATCTTAGGAGTGCTATGTGCCATTGTAAGTATTACTTTCTGTGGCGTTATATATAAATCACGTTTTCTATTTGGAAAATATTTCAGAAGCAAATATGTAGCAATTTTTGTAGGAGGAGCTATTGCCGTAGCATTAACACTACTTCTGCAAACTCAAGATTATATTGGTGCTGGTTTCAATGTTATTGAAAGTGCGCTTCAGGGACAAGCAAACCTAGGCTCTATAATATTAAAACTACTTATGACAGCTATAATTATTGGAGCTGGTTACAAAGGAGGAGAAATCGTTCCTGCACTTTTTATTGGCGCAGCTTTAGGATGTTGTTTCGGTAATTTCTTTGGAATAAGTCCTTCTTTATGTGCTGCATTAGGAATGATGGGATTGTTTTGCGGAATAACCAATTGTCCATTGGCATCATTTATTTTAAGTCTTGAACTATTTGGATACGTTGGGGCACCTTACTTTCTGCTAATTGTAGGAGTGAGCTACATGCTATCAGGCTACTCCAGCCTTTATAAATCTCAAAAGATTCTTCACTCAAAAGTAATAGCTCAATCTATAAACTTGAACTAGAAAAAGTATTATAATTTGCATAAACGTATTATTCTATGAATATTATTGGGTAAGCCAGTAAAATAGAACAAATAAATACAATAAAAAAGGCTAAAAGCGCAGATATTACACCGATAGCCATACTAATAGGTAGAGAAAAGTGATATAGGAAAAGAAATTTTTGCTAAGGCCATTTATTTCATATAAGAGTCTTGATACATAAGTTTGTTATGGATTAAGGCTCTTTTAACTTTTCATTGAGATATTAATGATATATAGGTATATAAGCTTAATGAATCCTGTTAAGAAAACAAGATAAATACTCTAATTCTCCATGATGAAAGGAATTTATATCAATAAATCCAGAAAGCTTGTCCTCTAGCTCTTTTTTTAAGGAGAGGCCATTTTCACTATTTAGATAATCATATGCTAGGTTGCAGCACACATGGATATTATTAAAATAATTTTTAAACTTAGGATTAAATTCACACATTAGTTCTGCAACAGAGGAATCATAAAAGGCTGTACATGGTTTTACAGTGATATGGTAAACCTTCTTCCAAAGGGAAATTAAGGGGTCATTGCTTAGAAATATTTTTATATTAGAAATAATTTTTTCAGCATAAGCCGAATAGTCTGCTTCAGTTAAGGCAGCAACCGAAGAGAGTGTTTCATTGTGAATGAAACACTCTTTTTCTATATCTTCATCAGAGAGGTGATATAGATACTCTTCAAATTTATACAAGGAAGTTTCAGCCGCCTCTTCTGTTATTTTTAAAACTTTATTCCAAAGATATTCCCTATATTCAGTCATAGGTACATACAAAAATGATTCCCACATATATAAGGAGATAAGATGGGCATCTTTTTTAAAATACTTACAATTGTTAAGTTTATCATTATTGTCTATAGGCTTTATAGAATTTAGGCTTATTTTTAGAGAGTTAAGAGTCATTTCAAAAGGAAGTGTATCAATTAGTAAATCTAAAGAAGATATATTATTAGACAAGTTTTGCAGGTCATTATTAAGCTTATTTAAATGACGATGTAGGTATAAATGGGAAGTATTAGGGTGAGATAAAATAGCTCTTATATCAGCTAAAGGCAAGTTAATACTTCGTAGTTTTTTTATAATAATTAATTTCTCTAGGTCATCCTTTGAAAAATCTTTATATCCATTATTTTTATTAACATGGGGAGAAATCAGCTTTTGGTCTATGTAAAAATATATTGTGCGTTTTGTAAGACCAGTGATTTGTACAACTTCATTTATCCGCATAATACCTCCTTAAACTGTTACGTAGGTGTACAGTTTTTTTGAAAAAATATTAATAACAGCACAAAAACGTGCTATATATTAACGATTATAACATATAAAGTATGGGAAGGAACGGGTTGACTCTACACAAAGTGGATATATTACAATTTAGATAAGAGATTCTTTACTTTAGATGAAGTTAAAATTCAACTGAGGCAAAGGGGTCAGTTAATAAAAAGGAGATTGGAAAGGGGAAAAGTATGTATAGTAAGCTATTTAGTCCTATTAAAATTAAGGAAATGGAATTGAAAAACAGAATCATTTTACCGGCTATGGGAACTAAGTTTGCAGGAAAGGATAGAATGGTTAATCAGCAGTTAATTGACTATCATGTTGATAGAGTTAAGGGTGGATGTGCTTTAAATATTGTAGAGGTTACAAGTGTACATCCCCTAAGCTCTCCTAGAAATTTCTTAGCTATTGGAGAAGATAAGTACATTCCTGGACTTAAGAAACTGACAGATGCAATACATGAGGCAGGGGGAAAAGCAGGTATCCAATTATGGCAGGGAAGCATTGCTGTAAGCTCTGATAAGGCAGCTCAAATATTAGTTGCTAGTGATATGCCCATATCTGCAGAGATAACTCTTCCTGGAATTACTATAGAGCAGATTAAGGAAGTAGTACAATGCTATGGACAAGCTGCGCGCCGTGCAGTTGAAGCTGACTTTGATTGTATTGAGATTCATGTTGCTCATAATTATCTTCCTCATTCCTTTTTATCACCAGCATTAAATCATAGAACTGATGAATACGGAGGTACTTTCGAAAATCGTGCTAAATTTCCACTGGAGGTAATAAGTGCAGTTAAGGAAAATATCCCTGAAAATATGCCTATATTTATGAGAATTGGTGCCCATGATGATTATTTTGAAAATGGTCTAACTATAGAAGATATTATATGCTTTTGTAAATTAGCAAAGACAGCAGGTGTTGACGTCCTTGATGTTTCAAGGGGAAATATCATAACTGCAGCATTGAAATATGAGGTACCACCAATAGACTTGCCACAAGGTTTTAATATAGAAAATGCAGCACGTATTAGAAAAGAAACAGGGATGCTTACTATAGGTGTTGGAAGGATTAATACACCGGACCTTGCTGAACATATTCTTGAAGAGGATAAGGTTGATATGGTTGTTATGGGACGTGCACAGCTGGCAGATCCGGAATTCTGCAATAAGGCTAGACAGGGATTAGTTGAAGAAATTGATTATTGTGTTGGCTGTAATCAGGGCTGCTTTGATGGATTTGCTGACGAAAACATACCATATATTACATGTCTTAGAAATCCAGCTCTTGGAAGGGAGTCACAATGCAGGATTGTACCAGTTGATAAAGCAGAAACTGTACTGATTGCTGGAGGTGGAATAGCTGGACTTGAAGCAGCAATAATCTTGAAGCTTAGAGGACATAATCCAATTTTATGTGAGGCTACAGATGAGTTGGGAGGTCAATTTATTTTGGCTGGAGAGGCACCAAGAAAGGCAGAGATGAAAATGGCTGTGCTTTCGATGGCTAAGAAGGCAGAGAGAATGGGAATAGATATTAGACTAAACACAGTAGTTACTAAGGAGCTTATAGAAGATATAAAGCCTCATACCTTGATTAATGCAATTGGTGCTGAACCGATTATACCTAATATTAAAGGTATTAATTACGATTTTGTAGTTAATTCCCATGATGTTCTTTCAAGTAAAGGTAAAATAAATGGAAATATAGTTGTAATTGGTGGCGGACTTGTGGGCGTTGAAACTGCAGAGTATTTGGCAGAGAGAGGCTCAAAGGTAACAGTACTTGAAATGCTGAAGGAATTTGCTTCAGACTTAGGAGCACCAAGAAAAATCTGTGTTACAGAAAGTGTTTATGCAGCAGGGATAGTTCCAGTTACAGAGGTTACTGTTAGAGAAATTAAAGAAAACATGGTTATTGGAATAAAAGATGGCGAGGAAGTGCAGTATCCATGCGATTATGCAGTTCTAGCTCTAGGTGCTAAATCAAGATGTGGTAAAGAATTAGAAACAACTTGCAGAGAAAATGGTATTGCTTACTTTAGTGTAGGTGATGCAGCTAGGGCAAGACGAGGCATAAATGCTACTAGAGAAGCCTTTGACATAGCAATGACCTTTGATAATGAGCAGGTTCATGCTGAGGCAGTAAAGGCGCCAAAGATAGTATTCCTCACTGGTGGAACTGGAATAATGGGACAGGAAACAATTAAGCAGTTATTATCTAGAGGAACTAGATTTAAGGTAAGGGCTTTAGCAAGACATTCTGAGAAAAATAAAGCAGTAATGAAAAAGCTAGATCATCCTAATTTAGAGGTAATTTGGGGAGACATGGTGGATTATGAAACAATCCTTAAGGGAGTAACTGGAGCGGATTATGTACTTCATATAGGTGCTATGGTATCTCCAATGGCAGATAAATATCCAGAGGAAACCTTATACACTAATATTGGGTCTACATTAAATATTATTAAGGCAATTAAAGAACAGCCTAATGCAGAGGACATTCATTTTGCATATGTTGCAACCGTTGCTATGACAGGCGGTCGCTTAGATCCAATTCACTGGGGAAGGGTAGGAGACCCTATTAATCCATCTATTCATGATTATTATGGTGTATCTAAAGTATTTTCAGAACAGGCTATATTTGATTCAGGACTAAAGCATTGGGTTTCAATCAGACAAACTGGACAGCACCCATGCAATGAAGGTAGTGCAAATCAGCCAATTATATTCCATCAGCCTGTAAACAACGTACTTGAGTGGAGTACTGCCATCGAATCAGGTATATGTATGGCAAATTTATGTGAAGACTGGGTGGAAGAAAGCTTCTGGAGAAAGGCTTATAACCTAAGTAGCGGAAGTAAATGGAGACTTACCACTTGGGAATTTATGAATTTAAACATGCAGGGACTAGGCATAAAATTCGAAGAAGTAATGGACCCTAGACAATGTGCACTTTTCAACTTCCATGGACATTGGTACACAGATGCAGATTTACTAGATGAGAAGCTTCATTTTAGATGCGTTGATTTCGATAAGTATTGGGAGGGTGTTAAGGAAGAGATGGATGCTATGATGGCTAATCCAATGATTCGTGCCATGATACCAACGGCTGAAATGATGAAACAGAATAATATAATGATAGGACATATGGAAATGGGATTCCATTGGATGTTTAAAAATAATCAACAGGAATGGATTAAAGCCTTCTTTGGTTCAAGAGAAAAGCAGAGTAGAATTAAAAGCTTTGAGGAAGGCTACAAATTATATCGTCCAAGTGAGGAAATGACATATCTAAATCACGGCTATAATGAAGAAAAAGCCTTAGAACAGCTTAATGTGGAAGAGCTTGAGAAGGCTGCAGCCTTTAGAGGTGGACAATGCCTTGCAGACCAAGTTAAGGATATTTATGAACCTATAACCTGGAAGTGTGCTTTCGGACATAAGTTTAGCACCTCTGTAAACGCCGTACTTCATGGAGGCCACTGGTGTCCAGAGTGCCTAAGATATGAGTGGAACTATGATGAAATTGCAAATGCAAATCCATTCTATGCTCAGGTTTGGAAACTAACACATGGCGATGAGGATAACTATAGTATACCAATGAAATTTAGTGCCTTTGACATAATGGCAGAATTAAAGGATAAGCTGGGGATGTAAAGCGAACAGACTGTATAACGGGAAGTTATAAAGCCTTGTTACAGCGAGAATAGATAAAGAGTGTAGATAAATTTTGAATAATGTAAGCATAGATAATTATCACATTAGTGATAGAGATCTATGCTTACTTTTTTATTATAGGTTGTGCAAATAGAAATTTTCTTACTATCCTTTAGTAGGATGAGTTGGGTAATATGAAATAATATATAATGGCTATGAATGTTTTTTCTACAGTATATCTTCAAAGTAAAGATGACATAGAAAAATAATTATAAAATCATTTATGGTAAAATAATCATAAGGTGAGTCATGAATAATTGTATTATAAATTAAAGGATTGGTTTGCAGTTATTTTTGTTTATATTTTACCAACACTATTTATTGATATAGCACAAATTTAAAATAAGTTTTTTGATAATATAAAATTTTCTTATTTTTACTGTATACATTTTATAGATTAAGTTGTCTTATATACATAAGGCCTTAAAACATTGCAAAAGGAGGAGAGATGGACAAAGATATAGTAATAAGTTTATACAAAAAGCAATTTAATATAATTTGCTTATATTTAGTTAAATGTGGATGTTCAATTAGTGATGCAGAAGATATTGTCCATGATAGTTTCATCAAAGCCATTGAGTATATGGATGGTGTTGCTATTAGAAATCTATCCTCCTGGTTATTTAAAGTTGCTATTAATACTTATAAAAATAATCTTAAAAGGGGTAAGATAATAAATTCTATTTCTATTGATGAAGAGAATTTTTATGAACAGCTAGTACATGATTTAACTGTTGAGGATGAAATATTAAATAAGGAAAACGGTGGAGAAGTAAGAGAAGTACTTAATAGTTTAAAAGAAGAATACAGATCATTACTAATTTTTAAGTATGAAATGAAGTTGAGCTATAAGGAAATTGGACTTTTATTAGGTATAAATGAGAGCACCGTGAAAACTTATTTGTACAGAGCAAGAAATAAATTTAAAGAGGAGTGGGGTAAGAGATATGAGCGATATAGAAGATATGTTTGATGATAAAAAGTTAAAGAAATCTGTAAGAAAAGCAAGGGTTAAATCAACAATAAAGATAATTATTATAGCAACAATTGTTTTTGTAGTTGGAAGTTTTTTAAATACGTTCATAAGCTTAAAGTATAGTGCAAAGATGTATGAAATGAATGAAGCTTATGTAAGTATGTCAGTGCCAAATGGATATATTAGTGAATCAAACGACATTATAGGATTTCTAGGTGGTAATGGAACGTATAAAATAGCGAAAAAAGTAGATGGTAAACCTGTTATTTTAGAAGATAGAACTTCACTCTTTGGATTAGTACCACAAATGAATTACACTAGGTTTACAGGAGCAGGATACCATATAGCGGGTGAGTGGCCAGTGGAATTTTGGGAAAATGGCTATAAAAAGTTAAGACTCTTTCATCCAGAGCTTCAATATAAGGAATATCAAAATGATTTAGCAGAAATAGAGAAAATACCTGATGGAAAAGTAATAGAAATGGCAATATCCTTTGATAAGCCCTATAAAGTAACGGATTTATACACTATTCAAAACAAATTAAAACCAGCAAGTATAACTTGGATGTGGTTAAATGAGTTTACTGAAGAAAAAATGAAAGAATACCAGTATGAAATAGAAAATTATGATGCTAAAGCAAATGGAGTAGCGGAGAATGATGCTATAGGATTATCAGCACCTGATGGAAAGGAATTTAACTACAATCCATATGAGGAAAAGTATGATGAACTACTAAAGAAATTAGGAAAGAGCTATATGCCAGAGCATAAAACCTTATATAAGGAAATAATTGCAAGAGGTAAAACAAGCATAGAGGATGCAGAAATACTTGGTGTGATTGTTAATGGAACAAAGGAAGAATTAAAAGAATTAGTAGGAAACCCAATGATAAAGGCTACATCAATTGGTGTTGTGGTAGATCCCGTATATTAACGAATAGATAAACGTTTTGGGTCCTTAAAATAATTATAAATATACAAATAAAAGCTAGAGAAAAATCTAATGAGTTAACCGCTGCATTT